>JBQEKJ010000124.1:0-6781 GCA_052103835.1 Pauljensenia sp. | reverse complement strand
CCGAAGCCGTTGATGCCAACGCGGGTGGTCACTGTTGTCCTCCTGCTTGTGCCCCCCGTAGGGGCACCTCTTCGATGCAACCGGGAACCGCAGGATGCGGTCCCGGCCCGCAGTTCCTGCGGTTCCAGCACCCCAAATCTACACCCCAGCGGCCTGGGGGCGCAGGGCCGTACGGCCCAGCGTCTCAGTCCTCGTCGAGCATGTCCAGGGTGAGGGCCGATTCGGTGTCCGCGATGCCGTCCTCGTGGGCCTTCTTGTCGGCCATGGCCAGCAGCCGGCGGATACGCCCGGCCACCGCGTCCTTCGTCAGGGGCGGGTCGGTGCGCTGGCCGAGTTCCTCCAGGGAGGCCTGCTTGAACTGCAGGCGCAACTGGCCCGCCTCGCGCAGATGCTCGGGCACCTCCGGGCCGAGGATCTCGAAGGCCCGCTCCACACGCGCGCCCGCAGCCACCGCGGCGCGCGCGGAACGCCTGAGGTTCGCGTCGTCGAAGTTTGCCAGGCGGTTCGCGGAACCTCGGGCCTCGCGCCTCTCACGGCGTGCCTGCCATGCTCCATGTGTGCGGGTGGCTCCCATGGCGAGGATGAGTGCCCCGATCGCGTCGGAGTCCCGCACACTCACCCGGTCCGCCCCGCGGACCTCCTTGGAGCGTGCCGCCGCACCCAGTCTGCGGGCGCACCCGACCATCGCGAGGGCGGCCTCCGCACCCGGGGCGGTGATCTCCAGGGAGGAGGAGCGCCCCGGCTCCATGAGTGAACCTCGTGCGAGGAAGGCCCCCCGCCACGCAGCGGCAGCCTCGTCCCTCCCGGCGGAGACGATCTGGGCGGGCAGACCGCGCACGGGACGGCCCAGCTGGTCCACCAGACCCGTCATGCGGGCGAGGTCGTCGGCGTCCTTGACCACGCGCACGACGTAGCGGTTGCCGCGGCGCAGTGCCCCGCCCGAGACCACGACCACGCTGGAGTCCGTGCCGTAGAGGTGGGCCATGAAGGTCCGCAGCCTCTGGGCGGCGATGGGTGAGTCCAGTTCCGCCTCGATGATGATGCGGCCCGAGACCAGGTGCAGTCCGCCCGCGAAACGCAGCACGGCAGCCACCTCGGCGGCAACGGAGCTGACGGAGCAGGCCCTGAGTCGGGCGAGCTCGTCCTTCATGTCAGTCGTCAGGGACATCTGTGCATTCCTTTCCTCGCCCCGCCCTCAGGCGAGCCACGGCTCGGGTCGGCCGACCTCGCCGAGGAAGCCGTCGAAGGCGTCACGCAGAGCGGCGGCCAGGCGGAGTGGGTCGTGGTGGGGCATGCCGTCTCCCGTGCGAACCTGGCGCAGCATGAGCCGCGCCCCGGCCTCCTGGGCGGCCTCCACGAGGTCGTCGATATCGTCGATCGCGGTGGGGTCGGCGAGGACGACATCCAGCTTGAGGTCGGGCGCGTGCTCCAGCAGCACCCGGACATGGTCGGCGGAGGTCATGGTGTCGGTCTCCCCACGCTGGCGGGAGAGGTTGAGGACCAGCGCGCGATGGGCATCCGTGGTCACCAGGGCACGGTGCAGGTCGGTCACCAGCAGGTGCGGGATCACCGATGTGTACCAGGATCCCGGACCCAGGACCACCCAGTCCGCTGCATCGATCGCCTCGAGCACTGCGCCCGGCACCGGTGGATCCTCCGGGATGAGTCGGACGTGGCGCACGGTCCCGGGGGCGACGGCAACCCGGGACTGCCCGCGCACGGTGTACTCGCGCCCCTCGTCGTCCATGTCGGCCTCGATGTCGAGGGGCACGGACGCCATGGGGAGCACCCGTCCCTGTGCATTGAGCAGGCGCGCCACCCAGTCGAGTCCCTCGACCGGGTCGCCGAGCATCTGCCACAGGCCCGAGATCAGGAGGTTCCCCAGGGCGTGGCCGTCCAGCGGGCCCGTCGTGTGCAGACGTGTCTGGAGTACGTCACGCCAGGTGAGGCCCCATTCGGTCTCCTCGCACAGGCTGGCCAGCGCCATGCGCAGGTCGCCGGGGGGAAGGACGTCCATCTCGCGGCGCAAGCGGCCCGAGGACCCTCCGTCATCGGCGACGGTGACCACTGCGGTCACCGCATGGGTGATGTGGCGGAGTGCCCGCAGGGTCGCCGAGAGTCCGTGGCCACCACCCAGGGCGACGACGGACTGACCGACCTCGCCACGCTGGGCCCAGCCATCCCGGTCGAGGTAGGCCATCATTCACGCCCCAGGTCGCGGTGGAGGACACGCACGGAGAACCCGGTGTCCCGG
The DNA here is from genome assembly GCA_052103835.1 of Pauljensenia sp. Lineage (GTDB taxonomy): Bacteria > Actinomycetota > Actinomycetes > Actinomycetales > Actinomycetaceae > Pauljensenia. The sequence continues at coordinate 4,527 of JBQEKJ010000124.1, read as the reverse complement.
AAGCGCTGGGCGACGAGCTCAGCCATGGCGACGGAGCGGTGCTTGCCGCCCGTGCAGCCCACCGCGATCGTCACGAAGGGCTTGAGCTCGGTGAGGTAGCCCTTGAGCATCGGGGCCAGCAGGTCCGCGTAGCCCTCGGCGAAGGCCCGGGCACCCGGCTGGTCGAGGACGTAGTCGGCCACAGCCCGGTCGCGCCCAGTCAGGTGGCGCAGCTCCCCCACCCAGTACGGGTTCCTGAGGAAGCGGACGTCGAGCACGTCGTCGGCGTCCATCGGCAGCCCGTACTTGAAGCCGAAGGAGACCAGGGTGAGCTGGAGAGGACGCTCTGCCTCCCCTGCCACGACGTCGCGGATGTGGCGTGAGAGGTCGTGGACCGTCATGTGCGAGGTGTCGATGACCTCATCGGCCCGGGTGCGCAGCGGCTCCAGGAGGCGGTCTTCCGCACGGATCCCGTCGATGATGGTCCCCTCCCCCTGCAGCGGGTGGGGGCGGCGGTTCGACTCGTAGCGACGCACGAGGGTCGCCTCGTCCGCCTCCAGGAAGATGATCCGGTAGAGCACCCCGGCGGCCTGAAGCTTGTCCAGGGTCGCCGAGAGGGCAGTGAAGAACGCGCGCGAGCGCACGTCCACGACCACCGCGAGACGGTGCACGCCGACCTCGCCACCCGGCGACATCATGCCCACCAGGGCCGGCAGCATCGAGGGCGGGAGGTTGTCGACGACGTACCAGTCGAGGTCCTCCAAGGCGCGGGCTGCCTGGGAGCGTCCCGCCCCCGAACGACCGGTGATGATGAGGACCTCGTTGAGCGCGGGCGCGGGAGCCCCCGGGAGTTCGTCGAGCACCGGGATCCCCGTGGGGACCGTCGGTGGGTTCGGGTCCTGGTCGGCGTCGTGGTTGGTCATGCCCCCAAGGATGCCACTTCCGGGGGGTGCTCCGTCGCTCACCGGTGGTCGCCCTCGAGGACGCGCACCGCTGCCACCATCCCCTCCGCGGTGCGGCGCGCATCGGCGGTGTCCCGCCCCCTGGCCAGGGCGACGCCCAGTCGACGCCCCGCCCGGGTGGCCTCCTTGCCGAAGATCCTGATCTCACCGCCCAGTGCCAGGGCCTCGGCGACGCCCTCGTAGGCCGTCCCGAGCAGCTCCCCTGGGGCGCGCACGACCGCCGAGGCACCGGGGGCGAAGAGCGTGGTGTCGACGGGCAGTCCGAGGATCGCACGTGCGTGGAGGTCGAACTCGGACTGGTCCTGGGTGACCATGGTCACCATGCCGGTGTCGTGTGGGCGCGGCGAGAGCTCGGAGAACCACACGCGGTCCCCACGCACGAAGAACTCCACCCCGAAGAGGCCCAATGCGGGGGACGCTCCCCCGTCCGCCAGGGCCGAGGTGACGGCCTCCGCCATCGTGCGCGCACGGGTGAGGGCCTCCTCCGACACCTGTGCGGGCTGCCAGGACTCCACGTAGTCCCCGCTCTCCTGGCGGTGCCCGACGGGCTCACAGAACGAGGTCCGCACCTCCCCCGCCACCCCGTCCCACCAGCGCACGGTCAGCAGTGTGATCTCGGAGTCGAAGTCGATCGCCTCTTCGACGATGACACGCCCTGTTCCCGCACGCGCCCCCTCCTCGGCGGCGCGCCAGGCGACCTCCGCCTGGTGCTCCTCGGTGATGCGGGTCTGCCCGTGGCCGGAGGAGGACATGGTCGGCTTGACGAAGGCCGGCAGTCCCGTGACGTCCAGCGCCTCGCGGACCTCGCGGGCCGAGGCGGCGAAACGGAACCGGGAGGTCTCCACCCCCGGCAGCGAGGCCGCCAACGCGCGGATGCGCTGGCGGTCCATGGTCGCGCGCACCGAGAAGGCATTGGGGATGATCCGGGGTGCGCCCGCGGTCCCCTCCACCCCGACGAGGGCGTCCGTGGCAATGGCCTCGACCTCGGGAACCACCAGGTCGACGTCGACGGAGTCCAGGAGGGCACGCAGGTCCGTGGCGGAGGTCAAGTCGAGGACCCGGTGCTCGTCGGCGACCTGCATGGCAGGGGCGTGGGCGTAGGAGTCCGCGGCGATGACGTGGGCCCCCAGGCGTTTGAGCGAGATGGTGAGTTCGCGGCCCAGTTCGCCGGAGCCCAGCAGGAGGACCCGCGCGGGCAGTGGGGTGGGCAGGGTGGTCGCGGAGGGAGTGCTGGTGGGGAGCGTGCTGGCGGAGTCAGTCATGGTGGGGTCCCTCGGGTGTGCTGGTGGACGTGTCAGGATCGGGGAGAGGAATCGTGTCGGGACCGGAGGGAGGCTCCGGGTCGCCCTCGTGCGCGGGTGGGACAGCGGGTGCGTCGACGGTGGCGGCGCTGGCGGCGCCCACGCGGCCCGCACCGGCACCGCTGACCGTCCCGAGGGCCTCCAGCACCGTGGAGGCCAGCACCGGGCCGATCCCGGGCACCTCCGCGACCTCCTCGACCGTGGCGACCCGCAGACGCTTGACGGAACCGAAGCGGCGCAGGAGCGCGCCCTGGCGGGCGGGCCCCAGGCCGGGCACGCCGTCGAGGACGGAGCGGGTCTGTCCCTTGGCTCGGCGGCGGCGGTGCTTGGTGATGGCGAAGCGGTGGGACTCGTCACGCAGGTGCTGGAGCAGGTAGAGGGCAGCCGAGGTGCGCGGGAGGATCAGGGGGAACTCCTCCCCGGGGACCCAGACCTCCTCCAGGCGCTTGGCCAGGCCCACCACCGGCAGGTCCACACCCATGGAGTCCAGTGCCGCGCGGGCGGCGTTGACCTGGGGCAGTCCGCCGTCGACGACGACCATGTCGGGACGGTAGGAGAAGCGCCGGGGACGTCCTGAGTCCGCGTCCACCGGCCCCGAGGCGAAGGCCACCCCGTCCTCGTCCTCGCCCTCGATCCCGGCCTCCTCGGCGAGGAGACGGGCGAAGCGGCGGTGGAGGACCTCGTCCATGGCGGCCGTGTCATCCGGCACACCCGTGCCGTCCTCGCCGCGGATGTTGAAGGTCCGGTAGGCGTCCTTGCGGGGCATGCCGTCCTCGAAGACGACCATGGAGGCGACCTGGTCCTGGCCCTGGGTGTGGGAGATGTCGTAGCACTCGATGCGCAGCGGGGCGGCGGGCAGGTCGAGGTCGGCGGCGAGCTCCTCCAGGGCGCGGGAGCGCTGCGTGAGGTCACCGGCGCGCCGGGTGCGGTGCAGCTGCAGGGCCTGGGTGGCATTGTCCCGGACGGTGTCCATGAGGCGGGCCTTGGCTCCGCGGTGGGGCACGTAGAGCCGCACCCTGGCCCCGCGCAGCTCGGAGAGCCAGTCCTCCAGGGTGGCGGCGTCCTCGGGAAGGTCCGAGACGAGGACCTCGCGGGGGATCGCCTGGGTCGGGGTGTGGGCGACGTCATCCACGGAGGTTGCCTCCGCGCGCCCCGTGGGGCGACCCCGCAGGGGCTTCAGGGCGGGCTCGACGTCCCCGTAGACCTGTTCCAGGAGGCGCTCCATGAGCCCTGCCGGCGGGGTGTCGTCGGCTCGGTCCACCACCCAGCCCCGCGTGCCGCGGATGCGGCCACCGCGTACGTGGAAGACGTGGACGGCCGCATCGAGCTCATCCGTGACCAGGGCGAAGACGTCCGCGTCCGTGCCGTCGTCGAGGACCACCGCATTGCGTTCCAACACCTTGCGCAGAGCCTGGAGATCGTCGCGCAGGCGCGCGGCGCGCTCGAAGTCGAGGGCACCCGCGGCCTGGTGCATACGGGTCTCGATGTCGCGGATGAAGGGTCCGGTGCGCCCCTCCATGAACTCGCAGAGGTCCTCGGCCAGCTCGCGGTGGTCGTCCTCGCTGATGCGGCCCACACAGGGGGCGGAGCACTTGTCGATGTAGCCCAGCAGGCAGGGACGTCCCTGGGCGTGTGCGCGGCGGTAGACGCCGGCGGAGCAGGAACGCACGGGGAAGACCCGCAGCAGCAGGTCGATGGTCTCCCGGATGGCCCAGACCTGGGTGTAGGGCCCGAAGTAGCGGGCCCCGGGGCGGCGCGCCTCACGGGTGATCTGGACCCGGGGCACCTTCTCCCCCATCGTGACGGCCAGGTAGGGGTAGGACTTGTCGTCCGTGTACATGACGTTGAAGCGCGGATCGAACTCCTTGATCCACGTGAACTCCAGCGTGAGGGCCTCGACCTCGGTGGACACGACCGTCCACTGGACGCTGGCAGCGGTGAACACCATCTGCTGGGTGCGCGGGTGGAGGTGGGCGGGGTCCTGGAAGTAGTTCGTCAGGCGCTGGCGGAGGTTCTTCGCCTTGCCGACGTAGATGACCCGCCCCTCCGCGTCCCGGAAACGGTACACACCCGGGCTGGTGGGGATGTCCCCGGTGCGGGGACGGTAGGTCGAGGGGTCTGCCACGCGCACCACCCTAATCTGCTGAGGTCCGCTCCGTTCGGGGGCCGAGGTCCGCCAGCGGACCTCAGGGCCTGAACCGAGCGGACCTCAGGGGGAGAACAGAGCGGACTTCGCGGTCCGTCAGGGGCGGTACTGGACGTCCGTCGGCGTGATGGGCGCCGGC
>JBQEKJ010000123.1:0-6805 GCA_052103835.1 Pauljensenia sp. | reverse complement strand
CTCGTACGCCCGCAGCCCCCCGTCCCACACCCGCCGACGAGGGCGACGCACCCGCGTGGGCGCACCCCCTGTGAGCGGCCCCTCCCCGCAGGCGGGGGCGGCGCACCCTAGGATGGGGGTGACCACGGCTGACCGGTCGCATCACCGAACCGTGACCCGCGCCCCCACTGGGTGCCCCGAAACTGCGCGATCGGCTGCCACGACGACCCGGGTGCCCCCCGGAGACAAGGCTGATCGTGACCACGAACGACACACTCGCCACAGGCGCGCCCGCGCCCGCGGCCACCACCACAGACGGCGACGCGAGCACCGGCACCGCTACCGCGACCACCGCCGACCACGCGGAGTACTCCGCCGGCGTCGTGCGCCTGGGCGACATCATCGCCGTCGCACCCGAGCCGGAGGCCACCCCGGACATCACCGACGACGACGGCTCCACCGCCGACCTCGAGCAGAAGACCTTCGCCGACTTCGGCGTCTCGGACCCGATCGTGGACGCGCTGGAGGCGGAGGGCATCACCCACCCCTTCCCCATCCAGGCACTCACCCTGCCCGTCGCCCTGGACCGCCACGACATCATCGGCCAGGCGAAGACCGGCACCGGCAAGACCCTGGGCTTCGGAATCCCTCTGCTGGAGGACGTCATCGCCCCCGACGAAGAGGGGTACGAGGACCTCCTCAACCCGAACTGCCCCCAGGCGCTCATCATCCTCCCCACCCGTGAGCTGACGAAGCAGGTCGCCTCCGACCTGCGCAAGGCTGCCGGGAACCTGTCCACCCGCATCCTCGACATCTACGGCGGGGTGGCCTTCGAGCCCCAGATCGAGACACTCGCCAAGGGTGTCGACGTGGTGGTCGGGACGCCCGGGCGCCTCATCGACCTGCTGCGCCGCGGCCTCCTGCACCTCAACGGTGTCCAGACCGTCGTCCTGGACGAGGCCGACGAGATGCTGGACCTCGGCTTCCTACCCGATGTGGAGACCCTGCTGGCGCGCGTGCCCGTCACCCGCCACACCATGCTCTTCTCCGCCACCATGCCCGGCCCGGTCGTGGCGCTCGCGCGGAAGTTCATGTCCCACCCCACCCACATCCGCGCCCAGGACCCCACCGACCAGGGGGCGACGGTCAAGTCGACCAAGCAGGTCATCTACCGCGTCCACGCGATGAACAAGGTGGAGGTCGTGGCCCGCATCCTGCAGTCCGAGGGCCGCGGACGCACCATCATCTTCTGCCGCACCAAGAGGACCGCCGCACGCCTGGCCGATGACCTCGCCGAGCGCGGGTTCGCCGTCGGCGCCCTGCACGGGGACCTCGGACAGGGAGCCCGCGAGCAGGCCATGCGCGCCTTCCGCAAGGGCAAGATCGACGTGCTGGTCGCCACCGATGTGGCCGCGCGCGGCATCGACGTCGACGACGTCACCCACGTCATCAACTACCAGTGCCCCGAGGACGAGAAGATCTACATCCACCGCATCGGGCGCACCGGTCGCGCCGGGCACTCCGGTACGGCGATCACCTTCGTGGACTGGGACGACGTGCCGCGCTGGAGCCTGATCTCCAAGGCCCTGGGCCTGGGCGTGCCGGACCCGCTGGAGACCTACCACACCTCACCCCACCTCTTCACCGACCTCGACATCCCCACCACGGTGACCGGGCGCCTGCCGCGCTCCCAGCGCACGCTGGCCGGCCTGGACGCGGAGGTCATCGAGGACCTGGGCGAGACGGGTGGTCCCCGTGGGGGCCGTGGCGCCCCGCGCGGCGGCCAGGGCCGGGGGCGTTCCTCCGACCGGGACCGCGAGCGGGGTCGCCGCGGGGGCAGCGGGCACGAGGTGCCTGCCGGTCAGCGGGGTCGCTCCGACCGGGGTTCACGAGGGCGGGGCCGTGGTGACCACAACCCCGAGCCTCGCACGCCGGCGGATGACTCGGCCGCTCCGCGCACGCGCCGACGCCGTCGTCGCGGTGGTGCCGGTGGCGCCGGTGGCGGGGAATCGCAGGACTGAGACTGCCTCCGCGGCCGCGGGGTCGGTCCCGCCTGTCGGGTCCGGCAGCCGGGACCGGGGATTGATCGTCACTCTCAGTGATCTTGGACTGAACCTCCCGCGCTGAGGATCATCGGAGGGATCGGGGCCCGTCCACTGTGGAGACACGGTGGACGGGGCCCCGATCCTGTCCCCCGGTCACTCCCCGGCCGCACGGTCACTCCTCTACCAAGCGCTGGACGGGCCCGGTCGCCGTTCCCGGCAGATCCCTGCCGGGCGCCGACCAGGCGCACTTCAGGTGACCGGTCACTCCCTGCCTGTTGGCGACGTGGGGTCTCGAGGATGAAACCCCGCCATTTCGGGCAGTTCGCGACGCCGAGACCCCACTTGGTCGTCGACCAGCCCGGCAACTGGAGCAAAACCTGCCGGCATGAGCATCGCAGGGCTGGGCCGCACCTCCCGAACGGTGGCCCCATACCTCCACCGCTCGGTGGAGACCCCACACTTCGACGTTCATGTGCGCCTTCTCGGGGCCCTGCAGCATGAGTGCGGTCCTGTCTGGTGATGACAGTGGTCGCACACTGCCGAAGCCGACCGGGAGCACGGAGGAGACCGAAGCGGTGACGGATGCTCTCGAGCCGGGACAACCAGCGACGCCGCGATCCCCCGGGTTCGCTCATGATCCTGGCGGGCACTCCGCACCGGGCCAAGCCAGGTCGCGCCGGGCCGGGTCGGACCGAGAGGATGACCTCCGACGCATCATTTCAATATCCATTGAACTATGATGATCCCAGGACGAAGGAGCAACGGATGCTGCTGCCGCAGGTCTGGCGCGCACTGGATGACCCGGTGCGCCGCCGGGTACTGGTCGCCCTCCGTGTGGGAGAGACGACTGCCGGCAACCTCAGCACGATCACGGAGGTGGCGCCCTCTGCACTGAGCTACCACCTCAAGGTGTTGCGGGAATCAGGCCTGGTCAGCGAGGACCGACGAGGGCGTTTCATCTTCTACAGCCTCAACGTCACTGTCCTGGAGGACATGTCGATCTGGCTCCGAGGCCTGGACCCGGAGAGGAAGGATCAGAGATGATGAGCACATCGAGGAACACCCAGCGCGTGCAACCCTGGCAGTGGGTGGTGTTCGCTGCGGTCGTTGCCCTCCCCGTCGTGGTGGCACTGGCAGCCCTTCCCACGATGCCCGAGCAGGTGGTCATGCATTGGGCGTCAACGGCAAACCCGATCGATGGGGATCTCCCTGGACCGTTCTCCTCATGCCAGCGTTCGGACTCCTCCTGGCTGGGCTGATGGTGGCACTGACGCTCGGCCTCGGCGCGGACGACGACTCAGGGCGAACCGAACGCCACCTCTTCCGGGCGACCCTCCTCTCAGCCCTCATGTGGGGAGCGATGTCACTCGCCCTCGTAGCTCAGGTCTCAGGACGTGTGCGGCTTCCGGCTCGCCTCGACTTCGACACCATCATGTTCATCGGAGGCGGGACCATGATTGCGGTCCTGGGCAACGCGATGTCCGTGGCACCACCGAACAGTCTCTTCGGCGTGCGCGTTCCCCACGCAGATCAGAGTGCGGACGTCTGGAGGAGGACACAGCTCTTCGGCGGCCGCCTCCTCATCCTCACCGGTGTCGTCACGATCATCAGCGCCCTCGTCCTTCCCTCCACAGTGACCTTCTGGATCCTCATGGCGCTGTTGATCCTCTCCAGCTTCCTCAGTTCGGTCCATGCCAAGAGGATCGCCGCCGAGGAATGCTCGGGCATCGAGAGGCTCGGCGATGGGGAGCAGTCTTCGCCAGGCCTGCCCCCGCGGGTCTGACGAGACCTCCGCCGTCGAGTACCCTCGTGTCAGCTGTGACCTCTGGGCCTTGGCACCCAAAGGCCTCAGCCAGCACTCCTGCGCCGCCGGTGTGCTCCGGCTACGCTGGCACACGAGGATGATTGCGAGGCGACCGTGGAAACGACACCCGTGGCACTGGCGAGCTACCGGCCGTCCCACGATGCCCACCCGGAGTCCGGAGCAGAGGCACGCGGCGCCAGCACCGACACCGGCACTGGTCGTCCTTCACTCGTTCGCACGAGGATCGAGTACTTCCTGCTCGGCGTCCTCTGCACACTCATAGTGGTCGTGATCGGTGCCGAACTCCTGCTCCCGCGCGTGGGAGACATCGCAACCCTGAGCGCATGGACCAGACCCGCATTCTGGTTCCTGGGCGGGCTGACGTTCCTCGCGAGTTCGCTCCTGAACTTCCGAGACTCACGAAGCGAGAGGAAGCGATCGCGCCCGTCTCTCTGGCCCCTCCAGGTACTGGTCGCCCTTGCTTGGTTCGGCATGGCCATCAGCGTGCTCCCCTGACACGACCAGTTGCCTCCAGGCATCGAAGGGGCGACGCGGGCGGCGGGGGCGAGGACGGCGCGGGCGAGGGGCCCGGCGACCGTCGCCGCACCCCTGCCGGATGGCCATCACCCACTCACTGACGCCGCCCTCGTCGACTCCCCCGCAGCCGCAGTTCCCCTCAGCGCAGCGAGGTGTGGCGCTCGATGGAGCGCACCGCCCACCACGCCAGCAGGCCGGCCATGACAGCGCCACTGACCAGGGAGCCCAGCCCGATGACATCCGGGTCGCTGCCGGTGCGCACGGCCTCGACGAACCCGCCCCACATGCCGCGCGCCACCAGGCTCCCTGCATCGGGGCCCTGCAGGACGACTCCCACGGGGATCCACAGCATCGCCGCCAGGGAGACCAGCTGGTTCGCCAGGTAGAGGACCACCAAGCCGATCATCGGGGCGCCGGCACCGAGGTGGTTGAAGCGGCCCTCCGCGGAGATCGAGAGCACGCTGACGACCTGCATGACGACGGTCACCAACCAGATGAGCACGCCCACCAGGGCCAACCAGAGGGAGGCGGAGGGCAGTGCCCGGAACTGGTCCCAGACTCCCTCCAATGCCTCACCCACGGGGACGCGGTCGAGTCTGGCCTTCGCGACCAGGCACAGCAGACCACCCGCCAGGGCAATCACCGTCGTCGCCAGTCCCGCCAACAGGGCGTGGAGGGTCTTGGCGGCGAAGAGGAGTCGCCCTCGTACGGGAAGGGACATGGTGAAGTAACCCTGCTGGCCGTACATCGTCTCCCAGTAGTTCACGGCCAGCAGCACCAGCACCACCGGGACCAGGACGACCATCAGGGTGGCCCCCAGGCCCTGACCCAGAGGGCCGATGATGGGAAGGCGCGCCAGGGCGGCCGCGAGCGAGACGAGGGCGACCAGCAGCATCGTCCCCACCGCCGAACCCAGGGTCCTGGACGTGGAGCGGAACTCGTGACGGAGCAGTTTCGTCATCATGATGCGTAGACCTTCCGGAAGAGGGCATCGAGGCCCATGTGGTGCTCGGCGCGAAGATCGTCGGCGCCGCCCTGGAGCAGGACGCGCCCTCCACGCAGGAACACGACGGAGTCGACGACCGGTTCGATGTCGGCAATGAGGTGGGTGGAGACGACCATCAGCGCCTCCTCGGAGAAGTTGGTGAGGATGCCACGCATGATGACGTCACGGGCCGCCGGATCGACCCCGGAGATGGGTTCGTCGAGCAGGTAGACGCGCGCCCGGCGAGACATGGCGAGCGCGATCTGGAGCTTCTCGCGCATGCCTTTGGACAGTTCCGTGAGTGAGCGGTCCGAGGGCAGCTGGAAGAAGCGCACCATCTCGGCGGCCTTCGCGGCGTCGAAGTCGGAGAAGAACTCCGCGTACAGGGCGATGGCGTCCGCACAGGAGTAGCGGTCGGGCAGGAAGGAGGCGTCGGGCAGGAAGGAGACCTGCGCCTTGGACTCGGGCCCTGGATGATGGCCACACACGCTGACCTCTCCCTCCCAGTCGGCCAGGACCCCGGCGAGGATCTTGAGCAGCGTTGTCTTGCCCGACCCGTTGTCCCCCATGAGACCGACGATCTGGCCGGGTGGCAGGGAGAGGCTCAGGTCGCTGAGAGCGGCCCTCCCTCGGTAGGACTTGGAGAGGTGCTGGACCTCGATGGCGTTCACTGCTTCTCCTCCCTGGCCGCCCAACGTCGGGCGAGCAGTCGTGTGGCGTCCGCGAGTCCGAGCCCGATCCCGGCGACGGAGTCGATGTAGGTGTCTGTGGTGGCGGTGGCGAGGGTCTCGCGGGCTGCGGCGATCGCCGCGCGGTCCTCGGTGACGAAGCGCCCCGCCGTGCGTTCCGTGAGGGTGAGTGCCTCGCGGTCGAGCTCGCCGAGAGCGCGTTGGACTGTGTTGGGATTGACCCCCATCTCGAGTGCGAGCTCGCGCACACTGGGGATCCGGCTGCCTGGGGCCCACTGACCCGTCGAGATCCGTCGCCGGAACTCGGCGACCAGCTGGACCCAGATCGGTCGGGCGTCATCGACGTCCACGGTCCGCCTCCTCTGACACATACGGTTATCTGTATTACTGCACTAATACAGTAACACGGGTGGGTGGATGGGTGCGCAACACTGGTCGCGCGCACAACTCTGGACGACTGTGTCCAACGGTGGTCGTGGGCACGACAGGCGTCGGAACCTCCGTGCGTCCTGGGCTGTGCTGGATGGCCGCTGGCACCGTCCCCTCGACCTCCAGTCGGCCTCCGCACGTCCGGGGCAGCGCGCTTCTGGCTGGCCCGCTTCGGGGCAGCGCTCGACCGAGTCCGGAGGACGAGGGCGCTCTCAACACACAACTGGTTCCACCGCGTTCGATGCATCGCCGGCGTCACCCCTGTGACCAGCACAGATAGTCCCGTCCACGCCAAACCACACGCGGCCAGCACGCGAGATGTGTGTTGTCGCCACCC
>JBQEKJ010000122.1:0-6843 GCA_052103835.1 Pauljensenia sp. | reverse complement strand
TGTTCTTGTCGGAGTTGAAATGGAGGAATGACGTGAGAGTACTCACCAAGAGAAAGATGGTCTCATGGGGAACCCTCATCGCTATCGCGGTGGCAACGGTTGCAGCGGGTCTTGTGACGGGCTGGAGCGCATGGGTGCTTTGGGCCTGTACCGCGTCGTGCCTCTGTCTTGCGATAGCCAACCTCGTCTTGGGGGCAAGGGAGGAGACGCTGCGGAGGTTCGGTCAGGAGCCTCCCGGGGTTGCCCCCGACACTCCTGACGCGCGTGCTCGGGACACAGGCTCCCCGAGCTGATCCACGCACTCCTGTCGCGGGTGCCGTCCGGGGCCGGTGGGTCAGGCCGGGTGGGTCCCCAGAGCGAACATCTCGCGCGCTGCCTCGAAGACCTGGTTGGCCGTGCCCAGTGCGCACCGGATCTGCTGGAGGAGCTGGGCGTCGGTGGCGCCCATCTCGTGGTCGACGGTGTGGGAGGCGAGGAGCACCAGCATGTCAGTGTCCTCCTCGGAGCGGTAGGAGCACTTCGGCCAGTAGTGGTCACGGTGCCAGTCCTCGATGAAGAGGCGCAGGGCGTCGGCCTCGGAAGCCGGGATCCGCTCGCGCAGGGCCCCTTGGATCTGGAGCACCTCGTCCTTGTTGCCCCTGACGAAGAAGTAGAACCCGTTCCCCTCCCAGTTGCCACCCAGGTCACCGTCCTCGTCGACAGTCCAGTGCCACCCCTGCGCGTCCAGGATGTCGGTCAGGCGCTGCTGGGACAGGGGACGCACGGTGTCCGTCCGCGACTTGGTGTCGTTCCCGGAACGGCGGGTGAACCAACCCATGTGGTCGGGATCCTTCCTCGGTGGTGGATGGGAGCGGTCCGGGTGGTCCTCAGACGCCCAGCTCGCGGGAGATCTCGTCATAGAACTGGTCGGCGGTGCCCAGCGCGCAGCGGATCTGCTGGAGCAGCTGGCTGTCCGTCGCGCCGTGCTCCATGTCCACGGTGTGCTCGGCGAAGACACGGATGCGGCCCTCGTCGGAGATGCGGTGGTAGCACTTGGGCCACAGCCGGTCGCGGTGCCAGGCATCGATGAAGAGGCGGACCTCCTCGAGGTGGTTGATGTCGAGGGTCGTGTGCCACATGGACTGGATGTGGAGGATCTCGGAGTCCGTGCCGCGCAGCATGAAGTAGAACTGGTTGTCGTCCCAGTTGCCACCGAGGTCACCCTCGTTGTCGATGAAGTACCGCCAGCCCTGTTCCTCGAAGAGGTGCACCAGTCGGTCACGACTGATCGGCGTGGGGACGTCGGCGGCAGGAGGGGCCGACCTGGTGGAGAAGAGTCCCATGCGTGCGCGTGCCTTCCTCGGAGCTGTCTCCCCAACCTACGCACCCTCCCGGGTGATGGACAACTTCACTCCGCGTCCGTGGTCCGGGAAGGCGCCCCAGAATGGCGGGAGGCTCCCGGAAAGGGATCGGCGCCGCAGGGAGGTCCCTGCGGCGCCGAGGCGCATGCACCCGGGCGCGTTCACCGGGGGCGGTCACACGCGGCTCAGCGGACCCCGGTGCTCTTCTCGTCGGCGACCAGGAGGTGCGTGTCGTCCTGGATGGACAGCGCCGAGGCCCGGAGGGCCTCCATGTGCTGGCGCGCGTGGTGCGCGCAGAACAGGAGCTGGCCACTGGCGAGCGTGACACGCACCCAGGCGCGTGCCCCGCAGTAGTCGCAGCGGTCGGCGGCCGTGAGGGCAGGGGCACCGGTGGGCTCGGGACGCTCAAGCATGCTCGTTGCGTTCATGACCCCATGAGACCACCGATCGGCCATGCGCAACAGTGCTGGGGGCTCCCTTTCGCCAGAGGCACAATTCCCCGGGGGCGCTCCGATCTGCAGGATGTCGCCACATGAGGGATGTCGGGCGGCCCGGAATCGGCTGGTCGCGGCGAGGCGATGTGACCGACATGCGGACAATTCCTACGATGGGCGGGTGACGACAGACCCGGCATCCGACTACTCCGCTCGCCACCTCTCGGTCCTGGAGGGCCTGGAGGCCGTGCGCAAGCGCCCGGGCATGTACATCGGTTCCACCGACCACCGCGGCCTCATGCACTGCCTGTGGGAGATCATCGACAACTCCGTGGACGAGGCCCTGGAGGGCTACTGCCGCACCATCGACGTACGTCTCCACCCCGACCACTCCGCCTCCGTGGTCGACAACGGCCGTGGTGTCCCCGTGGACGAGGTTCCCGGCGTGGGGCTCTCGGGCGTCGAGGTGGTCTACACCAAGCTCCACGCCGGCGGAAAGTTCGGGGGCGGGTCATACGCCGCCTCCGGCGGTCTCCACGGTGTGGGTGCCTCGGTGGTCAACGCACTGTCGGCCCGTATGGACGTCCAGGTGGACCGCGGTGGCAGGACCTACCAAATGTGCTTCCGGCGCGGCGAGCCCGGCACCTTCGACGATTCCCGCGTGCGCACACCGAACTCACCCTTCAGCCCCTTCACCGAGGCGTCCCGCCTCCAGACCGTGGGCAAGGTCCGCAAGGGCGTCACCGGCAACCGGGTGCGCTTCTGGGCGGACTTCCAGATCTTCCCCGCCACGGAGGGCTTCTCCTGGGAGGAGCTGCTGGCGCGGGCCCGCCAGACGGCCTTCCTCGTGCCGGGGCTCACCATCAACTGCTGGGACGAACGTGGTGAGGAGGTGAGGCAGGAGTCCTTCCACTTCGACGGTGGCGTGGTCGATTTCGCGGACTGGCTGGCCACAGACGGCCCGGTCACCGCGACCTGGCACCTCACGGGGGAGGGCACCTATCGCGAGGTCGTCCAGGAACTGGATCCGGAGACCGGCCACCTGCACCCCGTCGACGTGGAGCGCACCTGCGAGGTGGACTGTGCCCTGCGCTGGGGCGTGGGGTACGAGACCCGCACGCTCTCCTTCGTCAACATCATCGCCACCCCCAAGGGGGGCACACACGTCGCAGGATTCGAGCAGGCGCTGCTCAAGGTGTTCCGCGCCCAGGTCGATCGCAACTCCCGCCGACTCAAGGTCTCGGCCAAGGACGGCCGACCCGAGAGGGACGACATCCTGGCGGGACTGACCGCGGTCGTCACCGTCCGTTTCCCCGAACCCCAGTTCGAGGGCCAGACCAAGGAGGTGCTGGGTACCCCCCAGATCCGCGCCATCGTCGCCCGTGTGGTCGGGGAATGGTTGGACGCCAAGCTGTCCTCATCGCGCCGGGACGACAAGCAGCAGGCGCAGCTGCTGCTGGAGAAGGTCGTGGGCGAGATGAAGGCGCGTGTCTCGGCGCGCCTGCACAAGGAGATCTCGCGGCGCAAGAACGCCCTGGAGACGTCCTCGTTGCCCGCCAAACTCGCGGACTGCCGCTCCGAGGACGTCCACTACACGGAGCTCTTCATCGTCGAGGGGGACTCCGCCCTGGGCACCGCCAAGGCTGCGCGCAACAGTCACTACCAAGCGCTCTTCCCGATCCGCGGCAAGATCCTCAATGTGCAGAAGGCCTCGACCGCCGACATGCTCGCAAATGCAGAGTGTGCGAGCATCATCCAGGTCATCGGCGCCGGTTCCGGGCGCACCTTCGACCTCGCCCAGGCCCGCTACGGCAAGGTGATCCTCATGACGGACGCCGACGTCGACGGCGCCCACATCCGCACCCTCCTGCTCACCCTCTTCTTCCGCTACATGCGCCCCCTCGTGGAGGACGGGCGCGTCTACGCGGCGGTCCCCCCGCTGCACCGTATCGAGGTCTCGGCATCGGGGCGGCGCAAGCGGGAGTACATCTACACCTACTCAGAGGCCGAGCTGCACGCCCAGCTCAAGGCCCTGCAACGCTCCGGCAGGCACTGGAAGGACCCGATCCAGCGCTACAAGGGCCTCGGCGAGATGGATGCCGACCAGTTGGCGGAGACCACGATGGACCCCTCGCACCGCGCCCTGCGCAGGGTGACCCTGGAGGACGAGGCCTCGCTGCGCGAAGCGGAGGATGTCTTCGAGCTCCTCATGGGTTCGGTGGTGGGACCCCGACGTGACTTCATCGTCTCCGGCGCCGACCACATCGACCGGGACCGCATCGATGCGTGAGGCGCCGGTGTCCACCGACTCATGGGGTGGGCACGGTTCGCGCGTGTCGACCGTAGGATGGTGGGCATGACTGGACTCGCCGAGCGACTGGCACCGCCGGCCTCCGTACCGTACCCGGGTGCCCATCTCGGGCTCCGGTGGCGCCCGCTCATCGCCTCCGACGGCTCGGCCGTGGCGGAGCTCATCCGCCGCGTCGAGGCCGCCGACGATGCCATCCACCGCACCTCGGCTGCCGAGGTGGCCGACATGATGGAGGGCCACAGCGGGGTCGACCTGCTGGACACAGCCATCGGGCTGGATGCCGAGGGCCGGGTCGAGGCCGTGGCCACGGTCCGGGTGGAGACCACGGTGACGGAGATGGCTGTGGCCGTCGTCAATGCCTTCATCGCCCCGCACTGGCGGGGGCGAGGCCTGGGACGCTCCCTGCTCTACTGGCAGGACGGGCGCGCCCGACAGCTGCTGGTGACCCACTTCGGCGCCGACTCCGAGGTCCCGGTCGCGATCACCAACATCGTGGACTCCCACATGACCGACCGCCGACGCCTCTACATCGCCGGTGGTTTCCACGCCCAGCGCAACTTCGCAGTGATGTACCGCGAGGTCGAAGGCTCGGAGACCGCTCCACCGGCGCGCAACGGCTACACGGTCGTCCCCTGGCACGAGGTGCCCCTCGACCGGGTCCGCGCCCTGCACATGGAGGTCTTCCGGGACCACTTCTGGCCCGAGATGCGCGGCGTGTGGTGGGACGAGGCGATCTCCGAGCTGGACCAGCGGTGGTCCTTCATCGCACTGGACCCCCGGGGAGAGCCCGCGGGGTACGCTGCCGTCGGTCGGCCGGTGGAGCGGTGGCTGGCGGAGGGACGCACGGAGGCCTACATCGAACTGATCGGAGTGGGACGTCAGCATCGCGGCGGGGGACTGACCTCGGCGCTCATCGGCTCAGCGATCGAGGCGGCCGCCAGGTCGGGGGTCTCCCGCATCGGGCTGGACGTCGACACGACCGGCGCCACGCACGCGCATGCGATCTACGAGCACCTCGGCTTCATTGACGACCGCTCGCAGGTGTACTACTCGATCGAGCACTGACCGCGCGGGCACAGGACATTCGACCACACAGTGACCGGTCACGCAGTGTCCGACCACAACGCACAGTCACCGGTCCACGAACCGGTGGGGACCACCATGGCGGGCAACGGGAGCGGGAGGAGGTGACGGGCGGGTGAGCGAAGAGGTGGGTGGCAGGAACGCGTCGATCTCCGCGCGCGTCGCAGCCCCCCTGTCACTGCCGGTACCGCCCTCGACCCACGGGATCCTCTGGGAGCGCCTGACCGCCGATCACGTCGCCGCCCTCGCCAACCTCTTCGCCCGGGTCGAGGCCACCGACAACCCTCCCTACCGGACCTCACGTGAGGAGGTCGTGGAGATGCTGGGGCCCACCAGCCAGTGGCGGGGCCTGGCCGGGTATGCGACCCGAGGTATCGCCAAGGGCCAGATGGTGGCCTACGGGCTGGTCGCCGTGCGCATGGCCGGACACGTGGAGTGTGTGTGCCAGGGCGGTGTGGACCCGCGCTTCCGCCGGTTGGGGCTGGGGCGTTCGATGATCGCATGGCAGACGGCCACGGCACGCCAGATGCTCGCCACCAACCCCGGGCAGGGCAGTGCCCAGATCGTCATGCACGTGGAGACTGGCCACGAGGAGCTTGAGGACCATCTGGAGTCCCTCGGCTACCACTGGGCGAGGACCTACTACGAGCTGCGTGCCGACCTCACGTCACTGCCCGAGGCACCCGACCTGGGCAGCTACCTGAGCATCGAGGCATGGTCACCTGAGCTCGACGACCTGGCCCGGCGCGCCTCGAACAGGCTCTCGGAACAGGAGTGGGGCCGCCCGCCCCAGACCATGGAACAGTGGCAGATGGGGCGCACCGGCTTCGTGCCCGAGTGGTCCTTCCTGGCCACCGACCGCACGGGTGACCGCCCCCAGGTCGCGGGATTCCTCCTCGCCTCGCGCTACGAGCAGGACTGGGCGGCCCTGGGGTGGCGGGAGGGCTACATCGACCAGATGGGTGTCCTCCAGCCGTGGCGTCACACCCGGGTCGTCGACGCCCTGATCGTCGCTTCCATGCAGGCCCAGAAGGTGGATGGCATGGACAGGATCGCGGCGGGCCTCGGATCCGCCAACCACTCGGGCGCACTGGTGGTCTACGACGCGCTGGGATTCCGCACCGTGGGGCAGTCCCGGCTCTACGCGATCAACGTCTGAGTCGGCGTCCCACCGACAGACGCTCCACGAGCAGGCGCGGTGTCGGGCAGCCACGCAGTGACGAGGGCGGCTCCGCGGTCACTCCCGGACCGGTTCCGCACCCACGGGTCCCGACGCCCGGCGGGAACGGTGACCACGCCCGGGCAGCCGTCCTCAGCCGATGGAGACCACGGGGTGCCTGAGCACCGTGCCCGAACCGTCCCTGCGGGGATCCTCCTCGGGCAGGTCCACGGGGGAGCCGTCCGCCGAGGCCGCACGCACCGGCCGGGGACCCACCCAGGCGATGTCGAGTCGGTCCTCGCCGCGCAGGAAGCGTTGGGCGCGCACCCCCTGACCCCCGCGGCCCTTGACCGGGTACTCCTCCAGGGGCGTGACCTTGGCGGTGGTCTGACCCGTCCCCGGCAGTGCGCCGGCAGCGGCGGCGACGGTGACCACAACACACTCCGCCGCATCCACGACCACCCAGAAGCCGATCGCCTCGGATCCCTCCGGCAGCTACATCCCCGCCATCCCCCC
>JBQEKJ010000121.1:0-6889 GCA_052103835.1 Pauljensenia sp. | reverse complement strand
AAGGATGCTCGCTGACCTGCAGGAATTGCCACCACCCTAAGGGACTCCGCCCGCTCGAGCTGTCGACCACCCACCAGGGTTCCGGCGCTGCCGCTGCGCAGGACCAGACGAGTGGCCAGGGAACCCAGAACCGAGACCACGATTGAGACGAGGCCGGGGATGGTCAAGGCGACGACGACCACACCGGCCAGGTAGGCGAAGGTTCGGGGATAGGTCTCTGTCATGTTTGCTGTTGCCCAGATGGTGGTGACGATGGCCACGACGCAGAACAGAGCGCGAACATGAAGTCGCTCCACTTTCCGAGGATGTGTCCTCCGCGTACCGAGCTGGCGCTGGCTCAGGCGGGATGCCACGACAGTACCCATTGCCACCACCAGTGTCACCAGCACGCAGAGCGGCAGCCAGATCCCGGCGTGGCGGGTGTCGGCCGCAGGGAACGCCGCATCCAGTGCAGGAATGGAGATGTCCGCCAGACAGGCGGCTCCCACCAGGAGTGCGCCCAGCGCGGTGCCCACGAGGACCGCGGGCAAGCCTTCCACCGCATCGATCGCAGCGAGGTGCCGTCTCTGCAGGCCCAGCGCCATGAGCGTCCTGCTCTGGCGGATGCGCTCCTCCCCATGGATCCCCGATCCCACGACCAGGGCGACCACCCCGGGCAGGAACAGAGTGCCCACCAGGAGCGCCTGGACCATCGACTGTGGACTCGCGTTGAGATAGCCCTCCCCGTAGAAGCCGCCCGTGGGGTTGTCCCCGCCGAAGCCCGAGACTCCGGTCATGGAGGCCTCGTCCAGTGCCTCCTCGGTGGGTCGCATGTAGACGCGGCGCTCGCGGGGCACTTCCAGGCCCTCAGGGCCGATGGTCCCCGCGACCGGGCCGAGCAGGTCGGTCCTGTCCCCGACCAGATCCTCCGCCAATGCGGGTGAGACCACGGCCTCACCCGGCTCCGGCCAGGCCTCGACTCCCGGAGGAAGGGGGGAGTCCTCCGACACCGGCGCGATGACGACCACAGTGACGGGACGGTTGTCGATCGAGGCGAAACCGCCGAAGCGGTACAACACCTGCGTGTCAGCATCGGACTGCGCGATGACGGGAGTGATCGCATCGGAGCGCTCCTGGCGGAGCGCCGTGTAGTCGGCCTCGACCACCATGGCGGCGAGACCGATGCACACCAGGAGCGCTCCCAGACACTGGGCGACGGCCCGGGGTCCTCCCCAACGATGCTGGTCGGTGTGGCGCAAGTGTGCACGGATGCGCCACAGGCTTCCCCGGAGCCCCCTCATCGTGAGCTTCCCGCCCATGCGGTCTGCGCGTCGCCGACCTCCAGCAAGCCGTCGCGGAGAGCGAGTACCCGATCTGCGTGTGCGGCGACGATCGGGTCGTGCGTCACCACCAGCACCGCGCACCCGAAGCGCTGCGGCAGGGAGAACAGCGAGTCGATGACCAGGTCCCGGTTTCCCGGGTCCAGGGAACCGGTCGGCTCGTCGGCGACCACCAGGGCGGGGGAGTTGACCAGGGCACGCGCAATCGCGATCCGCTGCTGCTCACCGCCGGAGAACTGGGTGACGGGGCGCTCCGTGCCCTCCACCCCCAGGGAGGACAGCAGGTCCTCGGCGGTACCGCGCGCCTCAGTCTGGGGTCTGCCCGCGACCAGGGCCGGCAGCATGACGTTCTCCACGGGGGAGAGCTCATCGAGCAGGTGACCCGCCTGGAACACCATGCCGATGGTGTCGCGCCGCAGTGCGGACACCGTCTTCCCCATGCCGACGCGGACGGGTGTGCCCGCGACCATCACGGTTCCGGAGTCAGGCTTCAGCAGCCCCAGCAGCACGGACAACAGAGTGCTCTTCCCGGAACCCGAGGGACCCATGACGGCCACGGACTCACCGCCCGCCACCTGCACGGACGTCCCGTCCAGGACCGTGTGCGCCCCGTAGCTCACCCGCACGTCGCGCACATCGAGCACGGGCGTGGAGGTCCGGCCCGGACCGGGGGTCCTGCTGTCCCCGTCAAGCTGCTGCCCGTGCCCCGCCCTCGTCGGCCTCCACGCCATCAGTTCCTCCGTGCCTCGGATCAGCGGAAGAGCCGACCGCGTCGACGAGCTGTGTCCCGCCGATGGATCGACTCCACATGACCCCTCCAGCATGTGCCTTCCACCGCGCTGGCGGAACACTGACCTTTGTCCATGCCAGCCGAAGCGACGATGGTGAACCCTCTCCGTCGGCCCGACGCAGAGGTGGTACCGGGTGGAGGCATGGCATCGCTCCATTCCGGGACACGACGAGGACGCGATGGTCCAGGAGCTGCTCCGTGGGATCATGGCGGACGGGTGCGAGGATGAGCGGCGAGGTCAGTGCATCCGTTTCGAGACACGCATGGTCCGAGCCATCTCGGTCGGACGCGCGGAGGGGCACGGAGATGGTGGATCGCATGCAGGAGCAGGTGAGTGGACGGACCGGTCGCCGGACCCGTGTCGCACCGCTGGCTGCGTCTGCGGCGAGTGGGTCCCGGATGAGTGGCAGCGAGCGAGGGCGAGATGCCCACCGGACCGTGGGGGCCGCAGGACGCCGAATCGCCTTCGGCGCGATCGCTGTCCTTCTGGTCGCCATGCAGGTTCTTGCTGGCTTCGTCGAAGCGCAGTCCGGTTGGGCATCATGGGTGTTGACGGTCGCGAGTTGTGTGGCTTTGGCTCTCGTCGGGTGGTTCCCTGCGGTGGGTGGGGCGATCTTCGCACTCATCATCTGTGCTGGCGTCTTGCTCCCGCCAGAGATCGTCGTCGTCTCGGTTCCGTTCATCGGCATCTATGTGGTTGCCGCCGATTGGATCTCCCGCCGTTGGTACATCGCCGCAGCGATCATGCTCGTCGCTCTCGAAGGCGCAGAGATCTTCCAGTCCGATGCCCCGACAGGTGACCTCCTCGGCCTGATCCTCGGCGTGGGCTTCGCAATCCTCGCGGGCGCCGGGTTGCGGTGGAACCACGTGCGCGTCGAAGCGTTGGAGGAGCAGAGGCAGCGGGCTGCGTCGGAGGCCGAGACCTCGGTGCGTCACAGGCTCGCTGCCACCCTCCACGACACGGTGGCCTCGGACCTGGTCAGGGTCATCGTCGCCAGCCAGTCCATCGCCCAACACACGCAGGAGCCCGATACCGCCGCGGAGCTGGAAGCCCTGGGCGACACGGCGCGGGAGGCCATGTGGCACCTGCGCGTGCTCATGGACGAGGCCGGAGTCACGCGCAACGATCCCCAGGATCCCCTGGCCGAGGTCCTCGGGAAGTGCCGGACCATGCTCGCGGGTCGCCACATCACGGTGAATGCCGACGTGGCCGATGGCGTCGATGCCACCTGCACATCCGGACAGCGCTCCGTCCTCGCCCTCGCCCTGCGTGAAGGGGCCACCAACGTCCTCAAGTACGCGCCCTCCGGATCGACGGTGAACCTCACGGTGGAGACGCTCCCCGGGGGCGGGATCTCCCTGGCGATGGCCAATGACGTCGACCCGGCAGCATGCGATGCGGACGGGGCACTGTCCGGTGGCTTCGGTCTGGTCAGCCTGGCGGAGAGGGCTGCCCGGGAGGGTGGGACCGCCCGCCATGGCTGCGCCGGTGGCACGTGGCTGCTCACGGTGGAGCTGCCCGGACGTCCGATGGTGCAGGAGCCCACCGGGCGAGAGACCTCTGAGGTGGAAGGGGGTGTCGTCGCGCATGGACCCGCTGAGGTTGCTGCTGGCAGATGACGATCCGGAGCTGCGCGAGTCGCTGGCCTCGCTGCTGGGGAGCCGGGAGGACATCGACCTGGTCGACTCCGTCCCGGATGGCGCCGCGGCACTGGGTGTGCTGGAGGAGCGCTGCGTGGACGTCGCGCTGCTCGACGTCGACATGCCCGTCCTCGACGGCATCGACACCACACGCAGGATCGTGGCACGCCACCCCGACGTCACGGTCGTCATGCTCACCTCCTTCGCCCAGGACGACTTCCTGGATCGGGCGTTGGCGGCAGGGGCGAAGGGATTCCTCACCAAGGATCTCCCCATCGCCAGCCTCGCCCGCCTGTTGCACGCGGCAGTGGCCGGTGAGACCGTCATGGGTCCTCGCCCCACGGCCATGCTCGCGGAGTCCTACCGTTCACGGGTCATCCAGCGCGAGGAGGACCCGGAGTTCGTCGCCGCTGTCGACGCACTGCCCACGCAACTCCGGGAGGTGCTGGGCCTGCTCACCCGCGCGGCGTCCAGTCGCACCATCGCGAAGACCCTGGGTCTGCGCGAGAAGACCGCCCAGGCCTACGTCTCGGACATCATGCGGCGCACCGGCTGCCAGTCGCGCGCGGAGGTGGCCGTCCGGGCGCTGGCCATCGGAGCGGGCCCTGTGCGGCACACGGGGTGACGCCGCTCGGGGGAAGCCGCGGGAGTGTGCTTGGCAGGAGACATGTCGAGCGAGAGTACCGTCCGGTGTCGAGGCCATGACCGTGGACGACCGAGACATGTGTGGAACATGTGCTTTCGGGCGGTGGTTGCGGCGAGTCGGCGGATCGCTCCTCAGTACTGGAGAAACATCCAGCTTCTCCTCGGCGGAGGATGCTCCTACGCTCGGGGGTGCCGGAGAATGCATCGGCGAGTCAGCTTTCATCTCGAAGAACTGGGGCGCTCTGCGTTGAACTCAGACGGGAATCGACTTGAGCAGATTCCATTCATCGACCTCAAGAACGTGTCGCATTGCTATGGCTCTCGTGAAGTGCTCAGCGACATCAATGTGACCGTCGGAGCAGGAGTCCTTGCGCTTCTCGGACCGAACGGGGCAGGCAAGACAACCTTGCTGTCGATCATGGCAACTGTGTTGGCGCCGCGCTCGGGTCAGGTGCACGTCAGGGGCACCAGTGTTGACTCGGAGAGAGTTGCACGAGATTCTCGACGGCACATCGGTCTGCTACCCCAGAGGGTGCCAGTCGTCGCGTCCTACACGGCCCTGGACATGGTCCGCTACACTGCATGGCTTCGCGGTGTGGATGCCGGAGCTGAACGGCGCGCCAGTAAGGAGTGCCTGGACCGGGTCGGCCTGGCCGACATGGCAGATCGGCGCATGAAGGTGCTTTCAGGTGGCATGATCCAACGAGTCGGTCTGGCGTGCGCCCTCGTCGGTGATCCCGACATCCTGTTGCTCGACGAGCCGACGGTCGGTCTTGACCCGGCGCAGCGTCTGGAGTTCCGGAGCATTCTCCGAAGTCTTGAGAACGTGGCGGTGGTGCTGAGCACTCATCTGGTGGAGGACGCTGCAGCAATCGCGAGTGCGCTGTTCATCATGGAATCGGGGCGTGTCTGCTTCGAGGGGACGCCGCGAGACCTGGCAGCTCACGGCTCGACGAGTTCTCCGGGGGACTCCGAGTTGGAGCGTGGCTACATGAGCGTCTTGGCTGATGCACAGGCCCATACGGAGCGAATCGCATGAGGGGTGTGCTCATTGAGGCGCGACGCACTCCGCTCCGATGGGTGTCGGTCCTCCTGGCGGGCGTGTTGGTTGCGTTCATGCTCGTCAACCGTGCCGACTGGAGCCAGGTCTGGCAGCGTGCGTCGGCAGCGATCGACACGCCCGTCTTCTACGTGGGTCCGATCCTGGCGGGAGCACAGGCAGCCAGGGTCGGGGCGATCGCCCGCCAAGGCGTGGGAGAAGTGGTGGACGCGGGAACACGCCCTTCATGGGCCGTCGCGCTGACGCAGATGGTCGCAGGGGCGCTGTGGGCGCTGGTGCCCGTGGTGTTCGGTGTCCTGACTGCCGGTGCAGTCATGGTCGGCTCCTCGGCTCCTGGGTTCGTGGATCTCGGATACGTACTGCTGGCCGTTCTCGGCTTGTGGTGGTGCGTCGGTGTCGGACAGCTGTTGGGCTCGATGGGTGGTCCACTCTGGTTCGCTCCCATCGCTGCAGCCATGGTGTGCCTGTTTCGATTCGGCATTCCGTATGGCAATGGCTACGGTTCCGGGGGACTGGACCGGGTGGTGGCGGGAGCGCCCTCGTACCTCGAGATCAACTGGATCGCATTGGGTGCCGTGGTCCTTGAACTGCTCGCTCTGGGCGTTCTCGCGGTCGCAGTTCCTTGGATGTGGGGACGGGTCCGGCTCGGAAAGGACATCCGCCACTGGCCGGGCGGCGCCGGACGTGCACTGACGGCGTCGGCCTGCACGTGCATTGTCGTGGTGAGCGTCGTTGCGACGGCCGCCTCCCCTTCACTGACGCGTGAACGGTCAGCGCCGAGCAGTTCGGCCTGTGCAGGCAGCGCCATCACCGCATGTGTCTGGCCCCAGGACAGTGCCTATCTTCCAATGATGTCGAACGTCCTGATGCGCGCGACAACGGATGTCGCCCCTTTCGGATTCGTCGTGGCCGGGCGCACTTCCGAGGTCGGTCTGAGTGACGATGACACGTTCACCTTGGTGGGCAGTGGGGAGTGGACGTTCGCAGAAGGAGTCGCCGATCACATCATGGGGGAGACCTATCCCCTCAGTGAGACCTGCGACATTCCCGAGAGCGGTGCACAGGTCGATCAGTTCCATGTTGACTACTTCGAGGTGTCAGCCTGGATCGCACTGCGACTTCACGGGGCACCTCGGCCCGCGGACATCAATGACACATCCACCACGGACTGGTCCAGTCTCGAAGACCTCGTCGAAGCGGATGTGGCGGATCAGAGTGCATGGCTCGCTCCTCGAACGGATCGTCTGAGGCAGACGACGGACGCTTGGTGCACACGGTGACGGGTTCACGCCTGTGGCTCTACGCGAAAGGACGGCGGCTTCCGCTGGCGATGTTCGTCCTGGTGGTCTGTGTGTGCGGCGCCGCCGCTCTCCAGAATCAGAGCCTGATCGCTCCGACCTTCACCAGCATCTCGAACGTTCCGCTTCCACTCCT
>JBQEKJ010000120.1:0-6892 GCA_052103835.1 Pauljensenia sp. | reverse complement strand
GACCAACTCAACGATCCAGCACAGTCACTGACCCACCCAGGTTGACAGGTTCCGGCGCGAACGGTGTCACTGAGGAGGGGTGGCTGACCACTCCCGACCCATCCGTGGCCACCACCAAGCAGGCAGCGATCGCGGTGGCCCGTCGCCGCATCTTCGTGGGGGACCACTCCAAGTTCGACCACTCGACCTTCGTGCGCTTCGCGCGACTGTCGGACTTCGAGTGCGCCATCACCGGTCGCGAGCTCCCCTCCTCCGTGGCGCGTCGGTACTCAGCCCTCGGCACGGAGGTCGTGCGGGTCTGAGGCCCGACCCGCGCACGCGACCACACACACCGGTCACACCTCCCCACACCAGTGGTCACCCTCGTCCCGTGGCGACGGCCAGTTGCTGCCCCGCAATGCGCAATGGGCGGATCCCCCCTCGTCAGTGCCCACCAGCCCGCACACGCCTCCCCCACGAACCGGTCACAACCGGGACACCACTCCTCGGTGCGCGCTGCGGGGCACCGGCGCACACTCGCAGATGTCGGCGAACAACACCGCAGTCGTGCCGACGGATCGAGAGGGCGAAGATGTCCACCGCGACAGCACCGGCTCCACCGGGGGTGCCCCCGACACGGACACGGACACGGACACGGACACGGAACCCTACGTGACACTCGAGGTGTTTGTACCCGAACGCGGACCGATGCCGTTGCCGGATCCCCGAACCGGACACAAGGCAAAACGCACAGCGCGCACAGACAGCTCAGACCGCACACACCGCTCAGACCAGAAGGGACCCCACCCATGACCATCCCCGCCGCACCCGGCAACCAGACCCTCACCGACGCTCCGTTCGCCCCCACCTACGACCGCTCCCGGATCACCACCGGCATCGTCCACTTCGGACTCGGCAACTTCCACCGCGCCCACCAGGCCATGTACCTGGACCGGCTGATGAGTCGCGGCGAGGCGCTGGACTGGGGGATCTGCGGTGTGGGCGTGATGCCCCAGGACGCACGCATGCGTGACGTCATGGACGCCCAGGGAGGCCTCTACACCCTGGTCCTCAAGCACGCCGACGGCACCCTCGAGCCCCGCGTCATCGGCTCCATCCACGACTACCTCTTCGCGCCCGACGACCCGGATGCTGTCCTGGACGTCATGACCGCGCCCAGTACACGCATCGTGTCACTGACGGTCACCGAGGGCGGGTACAACATCGACGACGAGACCGGGCACTTCCGCACCGACGCCCCCGATGCGGTCCATGACGCCCAGGATCCCGCGGCCCCCCGGACCTCCTTCGGCTTCATCGTCGAGGCACTGCGCCGACGCCGGGCGGCGGGCACCGCCCCCTTCACGGTGATGTCCTGCGACAACCTGCCCGGCAACGGCAACATCGCCCACACCGCTGTCGTCGCCCAGGCCGGCATCGCCGACCCGGAGCTCGCCGCGTGGATCGACCACGAGGTCTCCTTCCCCAACTGCATGGTCGACCGCATCACTCCGGTCACGACTCCCGCCGACGTGGAGATGGTCCACGAGGAGTACGGCATCGAGGACGCCTGGCCCGTGACCTGTGAGCCCTTCGTCCAGTGGGTTCTGGAGGACCACTTCACCCTGGGTCGCCCCACCTGGGAGGAGGTCGGGGTCCAGATGGTCGAGGACGTCGTGCCCTACGAGCTGATGAAGCTCCGTCTCCTCAACGCCTCCCACCAGTCGCTCGCCCACTGGGGGCGCCTGCTGCCCCTGGAGTTCGCCGACGTCGCCGCCTCCGATCCGGACATCGCAGGTGTGACACGCGCCTTCGTGGAGCGCGAGGCCCTCCCCACGCTGCGCCCTGTACCGGGCATCGACCTCCCGGACTACGTGAACACGCTCTTCGAGCGCTTCACGAACCCCGCGATCGCCGACACACTGGCGCGTCTGGCCCAGGATGCCTCGGACCGCATGCCGAAGTTCGTGCTCCCCACCGTGCGCGACAACCTCGCGGCCGGGCGCCCCGTCACACTGGGGGCCGCGATGGTGGCGGCGTGGTCCCTGGGGGACGAGGGTGCCGCGGAGGACGGTTCCACCATCGTGCTCGATGACAAGCGGGGTGAAGAGCTTGCCGCCGCTGCGCGGCGACAGGCGGCGGGCGATGACCTCGCCTTCATCTCCGACGAGGTCGTCTTCGGCAGCCTCTCCCGGGAGCCGGTCTTCGTCGAGGCCTTCACCCGGGCACTCCACGGCATCCGCGAACGCGGCGCGCGGGCGGTCATGCAGGAGTTGGTCGCCGAAGCCTGAGTCAGGCCCTCAAGGACAGACGTCGCGGGCCGCCCTCGTCGTGGGGGATGCGGGCGGCCCGCCCACACGACCGGCAGCCAGGGCGGCGCACCGCCCGACCACGGGAGTGGCCGAGCCGCGGGCTCCGATGCCTCCACCCACCCCGGCGCCGGACTCAGGAGCTCCCGGCGCGCACGGCGTCGAGGGCCTGGACCAGTCGCGGCTGGTGGAAGGTGAACCCGTCGCGCAACAGACGGTCGGGCACCACGCGCTGTCCTGCGCGCACGACCTCACGAACCATGTCCGGACCCAGCAGTGGTACCAACGCAGCGCTGGGAAGCATGAGCCGACAGGGCCTGTTCAAGGAGGTGGCGTAGGTGCGGGCGAACTCCCTCTGGTGCACCGCACCCGGCGCGGTGACGTTGACGGGGCCCTCCAGGGCGGATCCCAGGAGGAGGTGGCGCATGGCCCGGACGTGGTCCTCGCGGGAGATCCAGGACAGCCACTGCTCCCCGGAGTCGATGGGCCCTCCGAGTCCCGCCAGGTAGAGGGGCCGCTGCACCTGCAGGAAGACTCCGTGGCTGGATAGGACGATTCCCTTACGCAGGCTCACACAGCGCACGCCTACCGCCTGCGCCGGCTGTGCCGCCGCCTCCGTCAGACGGCACACGCGGGCCAGGAAGTCGTCGCCGGTCGAGGCACCCTCGTCGAGGACCTCGTCACCGCGCTCCGCCCCGTACACGCCCACG
Organism: Pauljensenia sp.; assembly: GCA_052103835.1. GTDB lineage: Bacteria > Actinomycetota > Actinomycetes > Actinomycetales > Actinomycetaceae > Pauljensenia. The sequence goes on along the minus strand of JBQEKJ010000120.1, from coordinate 3,894 downwards.
GCGGAGGGGACCAGCAGCGTGCGCGGAGCCCCGCGCCTCGGGGAGTCAGCCAGGGCAAGGGCGAGCGTACGGGTGCCTTCGACCCGACTGGTGAGGATGGCACGGCGGTAGGAACTGGTCCAGGGTCTGTTGGCAATACCGGCACCCGCCAGATTGACCACGGCGTCGACATCGTCCAGTCTGGGTCCGGCGATGACGCGGGACATGGGGTCCCAGGGGCGTTCGTCCTCTCCCCGGGCCTCGTGTCGGACCAGGCGGATGACCTCATGGCCGTCCTCGGTCAGTGATGTCCCCAGTGCCGTGCCCAGGAGCCCGCTGCTTCCGGCGATCGCGATCCTCATGCGGCAAGCCTAGTGGGACCTGCACCACACCTCTCGACGAAGCGGCTGGCCCTGGTCGGACGGAACGTGGGAGGCGCACCGCCCCACCGATCCGGCGCGACCCCGACCGCCCCCTCACCGCGTGTCCGCACGGGGTCCCTGGGCACCCCGGTTCCTCAGGTGAGGATGCGCAGGTCCGCCAACCCCTGTGGTCGGTGCCGTGCCACGTGGTCGCGCTCCTGTGCCGCCCACATGTCCCACCAGGGGCGGTAGCCCTCCCCGTCCCGATCCATGGCGCGACGGTGTCGCACCTCGGCGCCCGCATCCACCCACAGCCGCAGGTCGGTCACGGCGGCAGTCACCGCGGTGAGCGAGCCGGAACCCTCGACCACCAGGGGGGTCCCCCAGGTCGGGGCGACGGACTCCTGGACCCGGTTGTGGTCCCAGTCCCACCGTGGCCAGGCACGACGTCTCCCGGTCAGGAGCTCCTCGGTGATACGCGTCCCCGCGCTCAGGCCTGCCCATCCCGGGTACCAGGAGTCCAGGTGCAGGACCTGGACCCCGGGGCACCCGGCAGTGTCGAGTGCGCGGGCCATGCGGCGCGCCAGCTCCGACTTCCCCGATCCCGAGCGCCCGTCGACCAGGATGACCGGTGCGGGCCAGCGCCCACGCCTCCAGGCCCTCCCGCCCCCGGACACGGGTGCCGGTGGGCGCCCCCGACCACGGAGGACCCGCACCGCCCGGGCGACCAGGGTGGGGGGAAGGGCCTCGCCCTCGCCCCAGTGCAGGACCGGGACCATGTCAGCGCCCTAGGAGCTGGAACACGCCCCAGTGCAGGGCCGCGCCCAGGGCCACGACGGGGATGAGCACGCAGATGGTCATCATGACGGCATCGGCGACCCCCACCCTCGACGGTCTGGCCCAGGTGCGTGGGACATCTGCGCCGAACCCGCGGGCCTCCATGGTCAAGGAGAGCTTGGCGGAACGTCGCAGGGCCATGACCAGCAGCGCGAATGCTCCGGCCAGGAAGCCTGCGACACGGTTGCCGTCCCCCAGCCCGCGCACGCGACGCGCGCGGTGCAGGGCATGCCAGTCCCCGACCATGAGGCCCGCCATGCGCACGCCGGCCAGGGAGGCCAGCACCGGACGGGCCGGCAGGCGGAGCACCTGGCCCAGGCCGTCGGCCATGTCGGTGGGGTCGATGCGCGAGAGCAGCGCGATGGCGGGCAGCCCCAGGGCCAGCACGCGCACCAGGATCGCCGCGGCCAATGTCACGGAGTTCTCCGAGATCACAGCCGGTCCGAAGCGCCAGAACACCTGCCCACCGGGTGAGGCGTAGAGCAGCATCGACAGGGCGGCCAGGGGAGCGGCCAGGAAGAGGGGCACCAGTCGCACCAGGAGGCGCCGGGGAGCCAGCCCCACCAGCGGCAGGAGCAGCAACTCCAGGACCAGGGCGATGGAGGCGGAGAGGACGTCAATGGTCACCATCAGCGGCGTCGTCATGACCGCCAGGCCCAGCACCTGGGTCACCGGGTTCACGCGTCGCAGCAGGTCACCGCGCAGGACCTTCCTCCAGGTCGTGGGCCCGGCGGTCGCGGACCACCCCGAGTCCGACCCCGACGAGGGCGACACCGACGAGTCCGGTGCCGACGAGGGCAACCCTGCGCGATTCTCGGCCACCCCCTGCACGCGCGGGTCCCACCCGATGTCGGCGAGGTCGATGACCTCCTCCCCCATGACCTCGACGAAGGACCGGTCGTGTGTGATGGAGACCAGCGTGGTCCCGGCCTCCACCGCCTCGCGCAGAATCCGGACCAGCTCCAACCAGGTGGCGCGGTCCTGCCCGAAGGTCGGTTCGTCCAGCACAACCACCGCCGGTACGCTGATCAGCGCGGTGGCCACGGACAGGCGCCGCTTCTCCCCGCCCGACAGGGTCATCGGGTTTGCCAGCGCCACCCCCTCAAGGGCCAGCACACGCAGGAAGTGGTCAACCTGGTGCTTCATCTCCTCCTCCGGGACACCTGCGGTACGGGGCCCGACCTCCAGCTCCTCACGCACCGTGCGCGCGACGAACTGGTACTCGGGTTCCTGGAAGACCATGGAGAGCCGTCCCAGCAGCTGGCGGGAGGACCAGTCGTGGGGATCCGTGTCCCCTGGACGGGGCGTGAGGTCGCCGGCGACGCGGACCTCGCCGTGCAACTGCGGCAACAGGCCCACCAGCGTGAGGGCCAGGGTCGACTTCCCCAGTCCGTTGCCCCCCACGATGCAGGTGGAGACCCCGCGCCTCAGCTCGAGGTCCACCCCGGCACGCACCGGATGATCCGCGTCGTAGCCGATGGTGAGGTCCCTGGCCCCCAGCACACCCGTCCCGGTGTCGGTGGTCGGGCGGGACCTGGACCGGGACCCCGACGACCGGGTCCATTCCCCTGATCCACACATCGTTGAGCGGGTGGCAGCCTCTCCCACGACCGCGCGGTCGTCTCCGGGCAGCCAGATCCCGGCCTCCCGCAACCGTCCGCCCTGGTCTCGCAGGACCTCCTCCAGGGGGCCGTCCGCGGCCACCGTTCCGTCCAGGATGACGACGGCGCGATCCACCAGGTCCGCCCACACATCGACCCGGTGTTCGACGACCACCAGCGTCGCCCCGGTGCGTTCCAGGACCCGTTCCGCGGCGGCCCGGACCTCGGCCACCCCTCGGGGGTCGAGGTTGGCCGTGGGCTCGTCCAGCAGCAGCAGCTGCGGCCCCATCGCCAGGACACTGGCCAGGGCGAGACGCTGCTTCTGTCCTCCCGAGAGCTTCGAGGTGGGATGGTCCAGGGGCAGGTCCAGTCCCACCGCGTCCAAGGAGTCGGACACCCTGGTCCAGATCTCGTCGCGCGGCACCCCGAGGTTCTCGCACCCGAAGGCCACATCATCTCCCAGACGGGCCAGGACCACTTGGGCCTCGGGATCCTGCATGACCAGCCCCACGCGGTCCCGCGCGGCCGCCGGGGAGAGCCCGTCCAGGGTGAGTTCACCGCTCGACTCGCCCTCGTCCTCGCCACCGAGCAACCCCGCCAGACCGCCCATCAACGTGGACTTGCCCGCACCGGAGGCCCCCAGGAGCAGGACCCGCTCACCCGGGGCGATGTCGAGGTCGACCTCACGCAGTGCCCATGCCTTGCGCCCGGCGTGACGCCACCCCCACCCGCGGGCGCACACCTGCACCCCGTGGATCGCCTCAGTGGTGGGTGGGCGGGGCGCGGGGGAGGTCATGGACAGCTCCTCAGGGATCAGGACCGGGTGGCGGGAGGGGTGAGTGAGGGGGCCGCCTCCGATGAGGAGGAGCCCGATGCCTCAGACCCGTCCGCGAATCTCCCGGCCGGCGGCGAAACGGTCCAGTGCGCCCGTCTGGGCGAGGCCGCGTACCAGCAGCCATCCCACCAGACCTGCCAGGACAGCTCCGGTGACGATCTGGGCACCCAGGTAGACGACGTTGTAGGTCAATCCCTTGGCGAAGTTCCCGTAGAAGCCCTCGAAGACCCATGCCCCCAACCCGGCGCCGATCCCGGAGAGGACGCCGACAGGCAGGGAG
>JBQEKJ010000119.1:5479-6997 GCA_052103835.1 Pauljensenia sp. | reverse complement strand
CCTCCATCTCGGAGATCATGTTCTCGATCGCGGAACTCTCATCGGACTGTCCTGACCAGATGGCGTCCAAGTTCTCGATCATGACGGACTTCAGACCGTAGAAGTACTCGGTCTGGGGAGGCAGGACCGCCGTCTCCTTCGCGGACAGGTAGTTGCTGCGGAACGGCAGCTCGGTGAACGCCGGGTCCGACGTGACGGCGCTGTTGGCCGGGATCTGGCCGGACTTGGCCCAGATCGTCGCCCCCTTCGAGGCGACGAAGTTGATGAAGTCCACTGCGGCTTGGGTCTCCTCATCAGTACGGTCTGCGTTCGTCGGAATCGTCAGGACATGGGAGTCCGCCCACGTCGCATCGCTGCCGTTGAACAGGCTCGGGAAGGTCTGTGCCGAGAAGTTCAGTGCATCCGTCTGCTCGAAGGCACCCACGGCCCACGTACCCCCGAACTCCAGACCGCCCTTGCCCTCCTGGAAGAGCTTCTGGTGATCGGCGATCCCCGGAAGGATGTAGCCGTCCTTGTAGAGGCTGTTCACGAACTCCGCGGCCTTGACTGCCGTGGCCTGGTCCAGCGTGATGGTCTCCCCGTCATCGGAGATGATCGGTGTTCCACCCATCTGGAAGTAGGTCGCCCACCAGACGCGGTAGGGATCGTCGCCATTCTGGGGCAGCGCCAGTGGGGACACGTCCGAACCGACGGATGACTTGATCTTGTCGAGGACGGACTTGAACTCGTCAACACCGGAGATGCTGACCTGTCCGTCCGCGTCCACAGGGACACCTGCCTCGGAGAGGATGTCGAGGTTGGAGTACATGATCTCGGCATGGGTGTCGAGCGGAATTGCGTAGTGCTGGTCGTCGAAGGTGACACCTGTTAAGGAGTTGTCAGGGAAGGCACTCCAGTCGGTCCCTGCACCCTCCGTGAAGTCGTCGATGGGCTGGACGACACCCTTGGCCACCAGTTCGGGCAGCTTCGAGATGTGGGAGACGCCGATGTCCGGACCGCGCCCAGCAGCAACCGCAGTCTGGAGCTTCGTGTAGTAGTCGGCCCACACGAGCATGACCGACTGGACCTGCTTGGGTGGGTTGGTGGCGTTGTACTCGTCGATGATCTGGTCCATGAACTCGCCATCACCGCCGGAGAAGAGCGACCAGAACACCAGCTTGTTCGGATCGACCTCGACAGCTTCAGGGTTGTTGACGGTTCCGTCCTCGTTGACTGCAGCGCTCTGAGCCCCGTCGGCTCCTGCGCCAGATGACTGACTGGTGCCTCCTGATCCTGCGCAACCGGCAAGCACAAGTGCCGCCGCTGCCGACAGGGCACCGATTCCGGTGAGTCCCCTCCTCATTGCATCCTCCATTCCTGAGACATTGACGTCAGACGTCCTGCCTCGACCACGTCGATGTGGACGTCGGTCCGTCGGTGGCCCGAGGGACCGATCAACGGGTTTGCCTCGATGCAACCCGCGTCAGGAGATACTCTAGATCCTGGTTGCATCGAGGCAAACGTGATGGGAGACATAGT
>JBQEKJ010000119.1:0-5469 GCA_052103835.1 Pauljensenia sp. | reverse complement strand
CCTCAGCGTAGGGGGTGGCGCAGGCACAGCAGCTCCGAGGCACCTCCCCCTGTCGAGCCCACTCTTGACCTCCGGGGCCGCCCTCGTCCACCCCCGGGGCGCGCCTGCGACACCAATCGCTCACCCACCGCTGATCTCCTGACCCCGAGTCCGACATCAACCCCGTCCGGGGGACCGAACCCCCATCGGGGCAGGCACGCCGGGATCGGGCCGGCCAGCACCTGGCGGGCATCTGGGTGAACCGTTCGGGTCAGCGCGGACCTCATCTCGACTAACGTTCAGAATTATGCCCGTGCGCGTCAGTACAGCTCATCTCGTGTGAGTGCACCGGGAAGGAGATTCATGGCAACGAGGAAGGAAGTCGCGGCTGCCGCAGGTGTGTCCGTGCGGACCGTCTCGAATGTGGTCAATGAGTTCGTCCACGTCGCCCCGGAGACCCGAGCGCGCGTGCTCAGGGCCATCGACGAGCTCTCGTACCGTCCCAATGAGCTGGCCCGCAGTCTCAAGACGGGCAGGTCCGGCGTCGTGGGACTCATGCTCCCCCAGTTGGACAATCCCTACTTTGCCGAGATCACGAGAGCCTTGGTGCAGGAGGGCGATCGCCATGGTCTGACCGTCGTCATCGACCAGACCGACGGGAACCGGGAGCGCGAGCTCTCCTGGGTGCAACGTGCTCGCAGCGGGGCGCTCTTCGACGCGCTGATCCTCAGCCCGGTGGGGATCCGTCCCAAGGACTTGGATCTGTTGCCCCGTGACGTGCCCGTGGTCTTCTTGGGTGAGGACGACTACCCCGGCTTCGACCGGGTCGCCGTTGACAGCTTCGCCGCCAGCCGGGACGTGGGGATCCACCTCGCCGCCCCGGGGCGCCGGACGTTCGCAGCCATTGGTGCAGCAGCCGTCGACATGGGACACGAGGCCAAGGGCACCCGTGTCCTCCGCCTGGACGGCTTCCGGGCTGGGCTCGAGGAGTCCCACATTCCCGAGGAGGATTTCTTGATCGTCCCCGCCGCGAGCTTCACCAGGACTGATGGCTACCGGGTGATGGTGGAGCTGATGGACCGCGGGCAGACGCCTGACGCTGTCTTCTGCCTCGCCGATCCTCTGGCACTGGGTGCGCTTCGGGCGCTGCACGAACGTGGGTTCCGTGTTCCCGAGGATGTCGCGGTGGTGGGCTTCGACGACGTCGAGGACGTTCGGTTCAGCACCCCCAGCATCTCCAGCATCCAACCCGACAAGTCCTGGATCGCGGTGACCGCCATCAATCGGCTCCAGCGACGTCTCGGAGGGGAAGAACTGACGCCCGAGACCCTGTGGGCCCCGTACGAGTTGGTCGTGAGGGAGAGTTCAGCGAGCCAGTAGCGCGATGCCGATCCCGCAGACACCCGGAGTGGGCGTCGGCCAGCCGGACCGATCAGGCGCTGATGGGAGCACCTCGGAGCGGCGACAACCCGACATCCATGTGCCACAATCGCACACATGGTGGACATTCATTCTGCGGAGCTGGGCAGTCGGGTTCGCGAGACGCGCCTCCGCAAGGGACTCACCCAGCAGGAACTGGCTGAACTCATCCATCTCGAACGCACAGCAGTCAACAAGATCGAAACGGGTGGCCGCAAGGTGGCGGCACTTGAGCTTGCCGACATCGCCACTGCGCTCGGGGTCCGGATGGCTTCCTTCTTCGAGGAGCCCCTTCCTGCGGTGGTCTCGCACCGCTCGTCCCGAGGACTCGACACAGTCGACTCCCAGATCGACCAGGTGCTGCAGTCCATCGCGGACGATGTGCAGTTGGTCAGCGGACTCCAGCCCATCCAGTCCCACCTGCCCCAACAGGCTTGGAGCGTTCCACACTCGGGCCAAGAAGCAGAGAACATGGCAGATCGGGTGCGAGGCGTCCTCTCGCTCGATCCCGTGGACCCGTTCCTCTCGATTTCACGACGTGCTGCGGAGTTGGGACTTCTCGTGTTCTCGAAGGAGCTCGGCGTCGACACGGCTGACGGTGGCACCATCCTGCTGCAGGAGGGCGGAGTCTCCCTGATCAACAGCTCCAACAAGGTGGGGCGACGACGACTGGCAGCGGCACACGAACTCGCCCACTTCCTCACGGCCGATGAGTACACCGTCGACTGGCGTGTGGCGTCCGACTCCACTCAGACCGAATCCAACTTCGACCGCTTCGCACGCGCCCTGTTGATGCCCCGCAAGGGAGTGTCCCAACTCTGGTCTGAGCATGCGGACCGTTCAGGCCTTCGCACGGCTGCAGTGGTGACGGCAGGCACTTTCCATGTCGACATGAGCACCTTGGCTCGACGGCTCGATGAGCTCGGTATCGTGAACAGCTCGCAGGCGTCCGACGTCAGGGGTGTCCGCACCAGGGGCGCAGACATGATCGAGCATGACCTCCACCCTGGCAATGAGCTCGAAGGCACTTCGCAACCGCGCGCCTTTCAGCTTGCCGTGATCAACTTGGTCCGACATGAACGCATCAGTCGTGAACGCGCGCTGGATCTCTTGTGGCACACCTTGGCCGATGATGATCTCCCCCAGCCACGGACTCGCGGCGAGAACGAGATCCGGAAGTACGTGTCGTGAGTGACCCTCATTCCATCCTTGCGTTCGACACCGGACCTCTCCGGCACTTCGCGATTCAGGGATGGCTCGGTGTCCTGAAGTTCGTGACCCGTGACAAGACAGTTGTCATCCCCGAGAGTGTTGAGAGAGAGTTGCCTGAGCACAGGCATGAGTATCCGAGTCTGGCCCAGGTCTTCGATGCGGACTGGATTCAGGTGGACCGTAGCCTTGAGATCGCCTACCTCACTGCCTTTGCCCGTTTGAAGGAAGGCTCGTCAGCGGAACCAAGAATCTCGGCGAATGTGGTGTCCTGGCGTTGGGAGTCACGCGTGACTGCACCTTGGTGATCGACGACGCAACTCCACGCCAAGTTGCCGCTGAAGAGAACCTGGAGACGACAACGACGCTCGCTCTCTTGTGCAGCGCCATCCGTGAAGGCAAGCTGACCGTGCCCATGGTCGAGCAGGTGGCCGGCGATCTCCTGGAAGGCGACTACTACCTTCCCTTCGCATTCGGTGGGTTCCAGGGGTGGGCACTTGAGCTGGACCTCATCGACTACCCATCGACCCGTATCCATGAGCTCCATGATCGATCGGAGCACTGAGCGGAACTGTCGTCCGCTTGGCGGCAGCGCCCGCGGGGCCCCACCCGAGCGCAAGGCGGAACCGCCCTCGTGTGCTGCAGCGCTCGTGCGCCCACGGACTCCCGACAACGGGGCCGCTCCGACGGGAGGATGCCCCGGAGCAAGCTGTAGGGCGGGTGACCCCGCGACTTCACTTCGTCGCGCCCGCGAACTCCGCGCCCGGTGCCGAGGTTTCCGGCGCTCCGGGCTCCGGCGCTGCACCCTCCGCCTCCGGAGGCTCCGCCCCTGCATCGGGACCCACCTCGGACAACGCCGCACTGATCGCGCCCGCGGACTCCGCGAGTGCCGCGCCGTAGCGCTGGGTGGTCCCGTTCTTCACGCGGTAACTGGGCACCACCAGGTTGAGGGCGGCGATCACGTGACCATTGGTGCTGATCGGGGACGCGATGGCGGTGACATCGGGTTCCACCCCGGCCTCCTCCACCACGAAGGTCCCGGACTCCACCTCCCCCGCCAGGGCACGCCCCACCGCGGACCCGGCCAGGGGGACGGTGCGCCCCACCCAGTTGGCGTGGCGCACCGAGTGTGTGCCCTCGATCACCTGGATGTAGAGGGCGAAACCGGTGGGGTCCTCGATGGCCAGGTACACGGACTCCCCGGTGCTCTCCACCACCGCACGCATCCAGCGTCTCGACACCCACACGAGGTTGTCCTGACTCAGGCTGGCCGCGCCCAGGCGCATCATGATGGGCCCCGGGCGGTACACACCCGCCTGGTCACGGGTGATGAAGCCCTTCGTCGTCAGCGACTGCATCAGCCTGAACGCGGTGCTGGGCGCCAGGCCGACCTGCCGCGCACAGTCCGAGAGCAACAGCCCGTGACCGTCGCACACCGCAGTCAGCAGGTCCAGGGCGCGGTCCACGGTCCTGGTGGATTGCTCCGTCATCGTGCGTCTCCGTTCGCCAGTGGTCGTCTCGCACAGGATGCCGGGAGGCCCCCAGAGCGGTCGGTGGAGACCCGGCCGTCATGGCCGGCCCTGGGTGCTGCCGCCGCCCGTCCAGCCTAGCAACTGGGCGGGAGCGGCCCTGCGCGCCTTGCTCCCCTGTCTCCTCCCCCGCTCCACGGCCCACTCATCCCGGCGGCCAACGCGGGAGTGGGGCAGCGCAGCCGGGCCGTCCGGGCGAGGGGTGCACGGGCGCGGCAGGGCCGTCCGGGCGAGGGGTGCACGGGCACCGCGGGATTCACACTCCGGAGCGGGCAGCGAGTCGTTCGACCTGAGCACCACATTCGCACGGCGCTTGCTCCCGGCGGACCTCCCTCCGGCGGAGATCGCTGGTGCGCGGAGGATCAGCTGTACTCGTCCGAGGGGTCCGCGGGTGCCGACCTGGACCCGGGCTCCCCGCCCGGACCATCGACGGGTCCCTGGCTGGACCCCGGCGTGCCGTCCTCGTGGGCCCAGGACACGACGAGATCCTCCGAGGACCAGAAGTGTGCCAGCTGGGTGCCGACCAGCTGCTCCACGTGTTCGAGTTCGACCTCGCCGGCCTCGCCCTCGTCTCCCTCGCCCTGGACGCCCTCGTCGACCTCCACCGTCACCTCAAGCCCCTCAGGGCGGGCGAGCAGGCGCGCCAGCGGGCCGTCCTCGCCGAAGCGGATCGACCCCGAGCCCGCCTCCTCGTCCCAGGTGCCACTGAGCTCGCCCGTCAGTCCGGACGTGAGCTCCTGGCCCGCGCTGCGGGCATCGTCGGTGGGCACGAGGGCGCTGGAGGTGGTCATGCCTGATCCCTTCCCGGAGGTGACACCGATGGAACCACTGGTGTCCAGCGGGTGCTGGACCACCCATCGCGGCTCTACTGTGGTGCTGATCACAGGGAGTCTAGTCATTGGTCGCGCCCCGCGCTCGGGGGCCAGTGTCATGGCCGCGCACCGGGTGCGCTCAGCAGCCCCAGCGTTTCTCCAGGGGAGAGCGGTCCTTCGGGTTCTTCGCGATGACGGCGCCATTGAGGATGACCGCGAAGCACGTCCAGGCGGCATAGGGTGCGATGGCTGCACCCGACGCCCGCGAGATGCGGAAGGCGCGACGTGCCAGGCACACGGAGTCCGCGGCCAGGGCGGCAGCCGCGATGAGGCCGCCGCGGGTGGAGTGGCCGCGGAAGAAGAGCCAGGTCCAGGCGGTGTTGAGGGTCATGTTGCGCAGCAGGGCGGCGTGGAAGCCGGCATCCGGGTCACGGCGTTCCACTGCCACGGAGGCTCCTGCGACTGCGGTGTAGAGCGCGGACCACACCCACCGGAAGACCGGGGGTGGGGGTTGGATCGAT
>JBQEKJ010000118.1:0-7099 GCA_052103835.1 Pauljensenia sp. | reverse complement strand
CTCTTGATGTTGGCCGCGCCCTCGCCTCCGCCGGACTCGACGACGTCGGGGTAGAGCGTCCCCTGGACCAGGAAGCGGACCTCCGCACCCTCGCTGCCCGCCTCCGCGACGAGGGCACGCTGGGCGTCCTCGAAGGAGCGGATGAACTCCCGGCCGATGATCTTGCGCTTGCCCTCGGGATCCGAGACCCCTGCGAGGGCGGACAGGAACCGGTCGGATTCGTCCACGGTGACCACCCGGATACCCATGGTCGTGGCGTAGTCCTGCTCGACCTGCTCGCGTTCCCCGGCGCGCAGCAGGCCATGGTCGACGAACACGCAGGTCAGCTGGTCCCCGACGGCCTTGTGCACGAGGGCGGCCGCCACGGAGGAGTCCACCCCTCCCGACAGCCCACAGATGACGCGGGCCTCGCCCACCTGGGCGCGGATGCGGGCCACCTGGTCATCGATGATGGAGCCCGGGGTCCAGTCGGTGCCGATGCCTGAGCACTGGTGGAGGAAGGTCTCCAACAGGAGCTGGCCATACTCGGAGTGGTGGACCTCCGGATGCCACTGCACCCCGTAGAGACCGCGGGACGCGTCCTCGAAGGCGGCGACCGGGGTCTGGTCGGTGGAGGCGGTCACCGTGAACCCCTCCGGTGCCTGCTCGACGGCGTCGCCGTGGCTCATCCACACGGTCTGGACCGCAGGTGTCCCCGCCAGGAGGCGCGAGTGGGCGCCCTCGTCGATGCGGACCTCGGTGTGACCGTACTCGCGGGTTCCCGTGCGCCCGACGCGGCCGCCGAGTGCCTGGGCCATCGCCTGGAACCCGTAGCAGATGCCGAGCACCGGTACCCCGGCGGAGAAGAGGGCGGGGTCGATGCCCGGGGCGCCCTCGGCGTAGACGGAGGAGGGACCACCGGAGAGGATGATCGCGGCGGGGTCCTTGGCGAGGATCTCGTCGACGGGCATGGTGTGCGGGACGATCTCGGAGTAGACGGAGGCCTCGCGGACTCGACGCGCGATGAGCTGTGCGTACTGGGCTCCGAAGTCGACGACCAGGACAGGGCGGGGTGCGGGGGTGCTCACGCGCCCATGCTACCCGCGCTCCCGGGGGGACCCGGGCGTGCTCCGCGCCACCTTTGCCGTGACGCGACGCTGGGATGCCGGGTTGCTCCGACGCCGTCATGGCGGCGCGCCGGGATCAGCCCCGCCAGGCGGAGCTCTCGGGCGGGGACGGTCGGAACGCACCACCGGAACCCGCAGCCGGGGCGCCACGCCAGGACGATGCACCGACCGCGACACCGATGGACAAGAATGGTGCCATGGGTGAGAAGGACCGACGACGCGCGGCTCGACGTGCCGCGCTGGCCGACCTCGCCCTGCGCGGGAAGGAGCGACGCGCTCCCGACGGACGCAAGCTCACGCGCGCGGAGCGTGAGGGCATCCCCGTCATGGCCCGCATCAATGAGCAGGTCCTCCTCGACGCACGCACGGTGGCCGGTGCTGCCCGCTCCCCCGACGTCGCCTGGCTGATCGGCCAGTTCCTCAACCCCCTCGAGCTCGCACGGCGCAAGAGCCCCAAGCTGCCTGAACGTGACCTCCTCCACCGCACGGTCGCCTTCCTGGAGTCCCGGTACGAGGGGCGCCCGCGTTCCGCCCCGCGGCGCAAGCTCGCCACCGCACTGGACACCTGGTACGACGCGATGCGGGAGAGGCGCCACCACAGGGACTGGCGCCGTATCGCGGGGGAGCCCGTCTCACTGGCACAGTTCCGGGACTGGCGCGACGGCCTGGCCGCCATGGAACTGGGCGTCATCCCCCGGCTGCACATCCCCGCGGAGTTCCAGCGCGCCCTGGACATGGTCGAGGATTGGGAGGAACTCCTGGAGCGTCGCGGACACGTGGGCGAGCGCTTCTCCCTGCGCGAGGAGGTCGTGCGCCTGCACAACTGGCCCGGCGACCAGTGGGACTCGGGTGACGACTACGCCTCCGCCCAGAAACGTTTCCACCGTCGCCTGCGCGCCGCACGCAAGGCGGGCGCGGACCCGGTCCGGGACCGGATCATGCACCGGGCCCTCTACCTGCGCGAGGGGCTCCTGCTCAATCCCGTGGAGGACCTCGAGTGGTTCCTCGCCGTGTGCCAGTTCCGCTGGGAGGTGCCCGAGGCACTCGACGTGCGCCCGGAGTTGGCCTCCTGGAGGCTCTTGGACCGGGTCGGACACCTCGGGCGCTCCTACCGGACCCGGGCCTTTGACGACCCACCTTCCTGGGTGGACGCCCGGGACCCGCGAGGCGTGCCCCCCGAGCTGCTCACGGCCGTGGGTGGACCCGGCGTCATGATCGACCTCGACGAGGACGTCGTCACGGCATTGCCCCCCGGGTGCCGGGTGCGACGCCTCATCGTCAGTGCTCGGGGTCCACTCGGCCCGGACTGGAGCGTGTACTGGGTGGAGTCGGAGTGGGACGACGCCCGCCCCATCCTGGACCTCGTGGAGTCCGCGAAACTGCACCCCTCCGTCGTGTTCGTCTCCGACGGGGAGCCCTCGGAACTCGCGGACCTCGTGCGTCCCTTCTTGGGGGAGGCCTTCGAGATCCCCACGAACCCGCTCACGGCGCACAGTCACATCCCCGGTGTCGTGCCGCGGATCCCCGAGCACCCGGATGCGGGCCTGTCCTGATGCGGGACGGACGGACGCGGGAACGCGCCCCGTGGATGGGAGGGGCAGCAACTCAGAAGGTTGAGGGACCCTCTGCCTCCGCCTCCCATGCCCTGGTGAGGCGGAAGATCTCGATGCACCCACTCAGTGCGTGCACCCACATGGGGAGCAGGCCGATCGCCCACGCGAAGGTGATGGCCACCTTGAGCTCCGGCCCCTCCTGGGCGAGCCGTCCGAGCACTGCCAGGACCACTGGGTATCCCAGGGCGAAGATCACCATGTTGCGGATGTTGTCGCGGTTGAGTCTCCGGATCCCCAGCAGTTCCCGGGAGGAGGCGTGGACGACGGTGAGGAGGAGCCGCTGCCGGACGGCGGTGAACTGCACGACGAGGGCGAGCGGCGCAGCGGCGATCAGCCCGACGAGCACGACCACCCACGTCCCCTGGTCACCGGTGTTCCCGAGAAGTCCCGTCCCGACCAGGTGGATCAGCGGGGCACCCACCAGGGCACCCACCCAGGCACCCACCTTCCACGCCCCACCAGTGGAACTCACCTCACCCTGCGACAACCAGTAGGACGTTCCGGACCAGCGGTCGTGGAACAGGTGGCCACCACGGAAGGGACCGACCGGGACCAGGGCATCCCGACGGATCCGCCGGGTCTCCGCCGTGACCTCCATGTCCCTCCCCCGTACTCGTACTCAGGTGCGGGCACTCAGCCGCGCTGCACCATCTTCCACGCCAGGGGCAGGCATGTCGCAGCGACGAGGGTCTTGAGCGCGTCACCGATGAGGAAGGGGACGACGCCCAGGGCCAGGCCCTCACGCAGGCCCACCCCGAGGAAGGGCACCAACCAGGCCAGGCCCGCCGCGTAGACCACGGCAGTACCGAGCACCATGGCCAGCGCCATGCGCCACACGGAGCGGTCCGACCCGCGCGAGGCGAGCCACCCGACCAGGGTGGCGGCGAGCACGTACCCGATGATGTAGCCGAAGGACGCGAACGCCCAGCCCGCCCCGCCGTCGGCGAAGACAGGCGCACCGAGGACACCCAGCAGCAGGTAGAGACCACTCGAGGCCAGGGCGCGCACGGGGCCCAGCACGGCACCGGTCAGCACCACGCCGAGCGTGGCCAGGGAGATCGGCACGGGAGTGAAGGGCAGGGGGATGGCGATGCGCCCGGCGATGACGAGCAGCGCGGTCGCCGCGAGGACGAGGACGAGGTCACGGGTGCGGGTCCCGGGGACCAGGTCGGCGAGGACGCGGACGTGACGGGTGGCGCGCGGCCCTGTGGTCCCGGTGGTGGCGGTGGTGGCGGACAAGGGGATCTCCTCAGTCGAGTGTCGGTCCGGTGGCGGAGGTGCCACAGGACCCTGAACACCGTTCACGTGAACGGTGTTCACTATAGTGACGGTGTGAATGCCGTCCACCCCCGTCCGGAGCACGGACACACCACCGGCGGGCCCCGCGCCGAGGCGACCAGCGCCCCCACCGGGGACGGGAACGCCCCTGTGGCTGGAGTCAGGCAGGCACCCCCGGCCCAGGACGGGGGCGGACATGGGCAGACGGCCGCTTCCCGGAGTCGACGCTCGGCCTCCGATGTCGTGGACACGGCACTGGACCTGCTGGACCGGGCGGGGCTCCCCTCTCTGTCCATGCGTCGCATCGCCCAGGAACTCGGCCTCCAACCCTCCGCCCTCTACTGGCACTTCGCCGACAAGCAGAGTCTCCTCGCCGCCCTCTCCCGCCGCGTCCTCCTCCCCGCCGCCGAGGCCTCCCCCGGACACGACGGTCCTCGGGACGAGGCGGGGCCGCCCTCGTCAATGCGCTGGGAGGATGCGGTGCGGACGGCGGCCACCCACCTGCGGGAGGCCCTGGTGGCGCACCGTGACGGCGCGGAGTTGGTCTCCAGCTCCCTGGCCCTGGGACTCGTCGAGCTCCCCCTGGCCGACTCGCTGCACGCGCCACTGGGCGACGCGGGTGCCTCGGCGCGCACGGTGGCGGTCGTCGCGGAGACGCTGGGACACTTCGTCATCGGGCACACGTTCCACGAGCAGCAACGCGTCACGGCCCGCGAGGTCGGGATCGAGAGCGCTCCGGCGGTCGCCGACGAGGGCGCTCCCGGTGACTCCTTCGCGGCCGGCGTCGATCTGCTGGTGGCCGGTACCGCGGTCCTCATCGGGATGGCCCGGGAATGAGCCTGGGTGGAGGGGTCGGGACCCCAGACACCGGCGGGGAGGACGAGGCGCCCGCGGGCGCAGACGTGACCGGTGCCGCGTCCCGGGATGCGAGGTCGGGGGGCTCCGGCAGGAGGTCCGTCCTGGCAGACGTCGGGTACTGGACGTTCCGCACGAAGGCCCTGCTCTGGGGCGCGGCAGTGTTCCTGGGCCTCATCGGGGTGGTGTTCGTCGGCGGCATTGCGAGCTCCCCGTCGTACGCACTTGCTGCGGGCGCGCTCATCGGGATCGCAGGCGGGCTCGCGCTGCTGGCGGCGAGGATGACCTTTCGCTCGGCACGGTCCTGGTCGCCGTGGTGGGCCGTGGTCTGGTTGGTGGTGTCGGTGGGCATCGGCGGCGGGGTCGCCCTCGTGACATGAGGGTCGGGAGGAGGGGGCAGGGCGAGGGATCCGGGACGGGCGAGGACGATCGAGGGGAGCGGGGAGGCGCCGTGGATGACCTCGACCGTGCCTGTGTGGGCCTGCTGGTCGCCTGGACCGTGCACGACCTGGAGGAGCTGGCGACGATGCCGCGCGAGTCCCGGCGGGTCATGGACCGGCTGCCGCGGTGGGTGCCCCTGCCGGAGGGCTTCCGGGACCGGGGGTTGTCGCAACGCGAGGTCACACTCGCCATCGCTTCCGTGGGAGCCGTCATGGCGGGCGCCTCGCTGGCGGGGTTGCGCACACGAGGGCGCTCCCCTCTCTTCCGGGGCGCCGTCCTGGCCTTCGGCCTGCACGGCGTGGGTCACCTGGCCGCCTCGATCGGCACGCGCGGGTACACCACAGGGGTCGCCACTGCGCCGCTGGTCGTGCTCCCCTACTGGCTGCACGCCCGCCGGGTTCTGGGCAGGCATGGGCTGCCCGAGGGTGACGGCCCGGCGGTCGCGGTCGCCCTCGCGAGCGTGCCCCTGACGGTCGCCGCCCACCTGCTCAGCTGCTCGGTGCTGGGGAGCCGGGCGGTGGGGTCCCTGCCCCGTGCCGGAGAGGACCTCACGCCCCAAACAGAGCGGACCTCACGGCTGGAACTGAGCGGACTTCGGCAAGGGGAGGGTCAGTCCTTCTGCCAGGACTCCCACAGGGAGGCGTATTCCCCGCCCGCCGACACCAGCTGCTCGTGCGGGCCCAGCTCCACGATGTTGCCGTCCATCATGACCGCCACACGGTCCGCGTCGTGGGCCGTGTAGAGCCGGTGCGCGATGGCGACGACCGTGCGCCCCTGGAGGACCTTGGACAGCGAGCGCTCCAGGGAGCGCGCCGCGGTCGGGTCCATCAGGGAGGTGGCCTCGTCCAGGACCAGCGTGTGCGGGTCCATGAGGACGATGCGAGCCAGCGCCAGCTGCTGGGCCTGGGCGGGGCTCAGGGTCATGCCACCCGCACCCACCCGCGTGTCCAGCCCCTCCTCCAGGCGGTCCACCCACTCATCGGCCTCGACGGCCGCGAGCGCGGAGTGGACCTGCGCATCGGTGGCATCCGAGCGCGCCAGGCGCAGGTTGTCGGCGATGGTGCCCACGAAGACGTGGTGCTCCTGGGTGACCAGGACGACCTGTCCCTGCAGGACGTCCTCCTCCAGGTCGACCAGCTCCACGCCCCCCACGGCCACCGACCCGGAGGTCGGGGGGTGGATTCCGGCGAGCATCCGCCCGAAGGTGGACTTGCCCGCCCCCGAGGGCCCGACCATGGCCAGGGTCTCCCCCGGTTGCAGGTCCAGGTCGACACCGTGGAGGACGTCCTCCCCGGCCCGGTAGGCGTAGTGGACGTCGTGGGCGCTGATGTGGCGGTCGTGGGGCAGCTCGCCGCTGGCCTCACGGTCCGGCTCCACCAGGTCCACACCGAAGATGCGCGACAGCGAGGCCTGGGTGTACTGGATCTGGTCGATCCAGAACGTCGCCTCCCACACGGGTCCGCGCAGCTGGTAGGCGTACAGCGCGGCGGTGGTGACCTGCCCCAGCGTCACGGCCCCTGCGGGCACCGCCCACGCCCCGACCAGGACCATCCCGAGCACCGGCAGCAGGGAGACGAAGCCCAGGCCCGCGATGAGGAACACCCGCATCCACGCGGCGTAGCGCTCAAGGCGCCACACCTCACCCACGGCCGTGTCCAGGCGCGCGATGCGCAGCGGCACCAGGCGGGCGGCATCCACGGTCTCCGCTTGTTCGATCGTCTCGTTGACGGTGCCCGACAGGCCCGCCCAAGATGCGGCGCTGGCCCGGTAGGCGGGGATGGTGCGCGGCAGGTACCACTTCATGAG
>JBQEKJ010000117.1:0-7110 GCA_052103835.1 Pauljensenia sp. | reverse complement strand
GCGAGTTCGTCTCCACCATCGCCGAGAACTCCCACCAGGTCATCGAGATGGCGAACGACCTCCTGGAGGAGGCGCGCATCGAATCGGAGCTGTTCAGGAGGTCTTCTTCGAACCCGAGAAGGCCTGGCTCCTGCCAGCGGGGGAGGACGCCTCCGCCTGAGACCTCCCCGAGGCGCCTGCGAGTCATCCACCGTGGGTTGGGGGACAGTCCGAATGCGTGCTGTCCACGAGATCGGCGAGCGCCGCTGGGGGAGCGTGCTGCGGTCCCGCTCCGGGCGTGTGTGCGTCCTGGCACCGAGGAGGTGAGGTCCGGCAGGAGTACGGGCGTCAGGACCTCGCCCCACCCCACCTGACCTCGACCCCGGTGGCCAGCCGGTAGGGGCGGGCCTCCAGCAGTCCGGGGATGGCGGTGCGGATCCGGTGGATCTCGGAGCGGACCGAGACCTCGGAGCCGCCCTCGCCGTAGACCTCCCGGGCCAGGTCCAGGGCACCGAGACCCCCTGGATGGCGGGCCAGGCAGGCCACGATGGCCGCCCTGCGCCCGACCAGCACGTGGTTCCAGGTGTGTCCGGCCACCTCCACCCCTACCTCACAACGCGTGCCGTCGAGGTGCACACGGATGCCCTCGGCGCCCTCGTCGATCCCCGGTCGGGTCACCAGGAGCCACCCGCCGCGCACCTCGCGGGCCTCCACGGCACCCAGCCCGTCCACGACAGCGGTGCCGTCGGGGTGGGCGGGCAGTGCGAGGCGCTCGGGCAGTGCCACACCCCCTGAGTCGGCCACCCACCCCCAGGGGTCAACCAGTGCCCAGGTGCCGCCACCGGGGGCTGCGGTCACGGAGTCACGCAGGCGCGAGAGGCTGCGGCGGTGGGCATCCCGCATCATGAGTTCGGCCTGCGCGGCCAGGGACGTCGCCAGGGCCACCACACTGGGGTGGACGTCCCGGGCCGGGAAGGACAGGTCGATGGCGCCCAGGACCTGCCCGGTGCGGGGGTCACGCACGGGTGCTGCCGCGCAGCTCCAGGTGTGCTGGGAGAGGCAGAAGTGCTCTGCGGCATGGACGTGGACCGGCGCACCGGTCACCAGTGCGGTGCCGATGGCATTGGTGCCCACCGAGGTCTCCGACCATTCGCAGCCGGAGCGGAAGCCGAGTTCGTCGGCGCCCCGGGTGATCCCGCGTGATCCCGCGCGGGTCAGGACCCGCGCGTCCCGGTCGGCCAGGACCAGCAGCAGGTCACCGTCGCTGAGCAGGGGGTCCAACTGTGCGGCGAGGACTCTCGACACGGCCAGCAGGGCGGCACCTCCGTGCTGGGCGGGGTCGGCCTCACGGGACTGGGTCATGTCCGCTCCGCTCTCGGGCACGCCCCCTCGCACGGGGTTCAGCCCGCTGCGGCGCACGCGCGTCCAGGAGTCCCGGATGACGCGTCTGGGCTGGGCCGGGGGGCGCCGTCCCTCCAGGAAGGCCGCGTGGACCTGGCTGAGCAGACGCATCTGGCGCTCGGGGCTGAGCCCGTGCCCCATCGCCATCTCGTAGCCGCGCACCCCGCCTCCCCTGAGCATCATTGCCTCCGGTCGGATCATCCCAGTGTAGTGCCGGGTGGCCGCACGGGGGAGGGTGCGGGAGGGGAACGTTGCACCACGTGGCACATGCCGCGGATCCGCATGATCCCGCGGGTCTGGAGATGTCGGGAAACAGCGGGGACGCCCCCTGGGACCTTCGTGCCTACCGTGGGGTCAGGTCCGGCCAACGGGGGTCGGATGCCAGGAAGATGCCAGGGACACGAGTCGATGAGGATGCGTGTGAAATGAGTACCACGACCAAGCGTCGGCCGAACCGGAAGACCGGTGCGGCCGCATTCCCCGTGGAGGAGCTGAAGGACGCCTATCGCCGCATGAGCGGGATCCGCGCGTTCGAGGACCGCCTCCACCTCGAGAACATGACCGGGGACATCCCCGGCTTCATCCACCTCTATGCGGGGGAGGAGGCGATCGCCGTCGGTGTCTGCGACAACCTGAAGCCCACCGACATCATCGCCTCCACCCACCGCGGCCACGGCCACTGCCTGGCCAAGGGGTGCGGGATCCGCCCCATGATGTGCGAGATCTTCGGCAAGGACGAGGGCCTGTGCCGTGGCAAGGGCGGATCCATGCACATCGCGGACCTGTCCGTGGGCATGCTGGGTGCCAACGGCATCGTCGGCGGTGGCCCGCCCCTGATCATCGGTGCGGGCCTGTCCGCCAAGACCTTGGGCAACGGCGGTGTGGGCGTCTCCTTCACCGGGGACGGCGGCTCCAACCAGGGCCTCACCTTCGAGGCGCTCAACATGGCGGTCGTCCTTCAACTGCCCGTCGTCTTCGTCTTCGAGAACAACGGCATGGGCGAGGCCACCGGTGCCGCCTTCGCCGTGGGCTCGGGTGACGTCGCGGGACGTGCGGCCGGCTTCGGCCTGCCCGCCACCGTCGTGGACGGCACCGACTACTTCGCGGTCCGCGAGGCTGCGGCGGAGGCCGTCGAACGTGCGCGCGGGGGCGGGGGTCCCTCCGTCATCGAGGCGAGCGCCATCCGCTTCTACGGCCACTTCGAGGGCGACGCGGGCCTGTACCGCACGCCCGAGCAGCTCCAGACCTACAAGGACGAGCGCGACCCGTTGAAGATCTTCCGCGAGAAGACGGAGGGCGTCGTCGACGCCTCCGAACTCGACGCGATCGACGAGGCCACCACCACCGAGGTCGACGAGGCCGTGGCATACGCCCGCGCCGCCGCGTGGCCCGCCCCCAGCCAGGTGCTCACCGACGTCTACAAGACGTACTGAGCCCACACACGTGAAGGAGGATCGACGATGACGTCGAGGAGTTATCGCGAGGCCATCCGCATGGGGATGGCAGACGCAATGCGGGAGGACGAGAAGGTCGTCCTCATGGGTGAGGACCTGCGCGGGGGGAAGGGGGGAACCAACCCCGACCCGACCGTGGAGGCCTTCGGGGGCGTCTTCGGCGTCACCCTGGGCCTGTGGACCGAGTTCGGTGACGACCGGGTGATCGACACCCCCATCACCGAGTCCGCGATCCTGGGCATGGCGGCCGGGGCAGCGGCGACAGGTCTGCGACCGGTCGCGGAGCTCATGTTCATGGACTTCTTCGGGGTCGCCTACGACATGATCTACAACCAAGCCGCGAAGTTCCGCTACATGTTCGGCGGCAAGGCCACCACCCCCATGGTCATGCGCGGCATCATCGGGGCCGGTGTGGGGGCGGCAGCCCAGCACTCGAACTCGCCCTACCAGATCTTCACCTCCACACCCGGGGTGAAGGTGGTGGCGCCCTCGAACCCCTATGACGCGCGCGGCCTGATGCTGGAGTCGATCCGGGACGACGACCCGGTGATCTTCTGCGAGCACAAGGCGATCTACGACGTCAAGGGTGAGGTCCCCGACGAGCCGTACACGATCCCCCTGGGGGTCGCGAACTACACCCGCCAGGGCAGTGACGTCACCATCGTGGCCCTGTCGAACCTGGTCAACGCCGC
Source organism: Pauljensenia sp. (assembly GCA_052103835.1). GTDB lineage: Bacteria > Actinomycetota > Actinomycetes > Actinomycetales > Actinomycetaceae > Pauljensenia. Next base: position 3,584 of record JBQEKJ010000117.1, on the reverse strand, counting down.
CAACAGGGTGGCCGACAAGCTGGCGGCGGAGGGCATCTCCGTGGAGGTCGTGGACCCGCGCACCACGAGCCCCCTGGACGAGGAGGGGATCCTGGAGTCGGTGGCCTCCACCGGGCGTCTGGTCGTCGCCGACGAGTCCGCGGCGCGCTGCGGGTTCGGACACGACGTGGTCGCGCTCGCGGCCACCCAGGCCTTCGACTCGTTGAAGGCCCCGGTCCAGCTGGTCACCCCGCCCCACACGCCCGTCCCGTTCTCACCGGTCCTGGAGAAGGAATGGGTCCCCAGCGACGCCCGCATCGAGGACGCCGTGCGCAAGGTCCTGGGGGCATGAGATGAGCGAGATCCACCCCATCGAGGTCCCCAAGTGGGGAATGACGATGGAGGAGGGCACCATCGGCGAGTGGCAGGTCGCCGAGGGTGAGGCCTTCTCCAAGGGCGCACCCCTGTGCACCATCGAGTCCTCGAAGATCAGCAATGAGCTGGAGGCACCCTTCGACGGGTTCCTGCGCCGCATCGTGGTCGGCATCGGGGACACCCTGCCAGTGGGTGCGCTCATCGCGGTGAGCGCCGACCCCTCGGTCCCCGACTCCGAGGTCGACGCCTTCATCGCCGAGCACACCCCGGCAGGTTCCGCTCCCGCGACCCCTGCCGCAGCTCCGGCGGTGGCAGTTTCGGTGGCAGCAGCCCCGGGGGCAGCCCCGGCCGGTGCGTGTGCCACCGACGAGGGCGGCTCCGCGACCTGCACCACCTCGGGCCCGGCAGCCGCCACCACAGTCGGGGCCGGTCAGGGAGGAGCCGGGGGCGACGGCCCGGGCAGCCCCGGCGCTGCGAAGGCCGGCGCCGACGCCGGCGCCGTGGTGGTCCCGGAGTCCCTGCGCGGGACCACGGACGACTCCGTGTTCGCCACGCCCCACGCCCGCGCCTTCGCGGAGGAGCACGGCATCGACCTGGGCGCCATCACCGGCTCGGGTCGGGCTGGTCGTGTCAGCCTGGCCGACGTGGAGTCGGCGGTCACCGCCGCCGGGGGACGGGTGCCCGCCCGGGTTCCGGCACTCCGCGGTGGGGGACCCGCACGGTCCACCCAGGACGATGCGGGCGTGCCCGCCACCCCTGTCGCCCGCAGGCTGGCAGGTGAACTCGGTGTCAATCTGCACGACTGCCGCACCACGGGCAGGAGGGGTCGGGTCTGCAGGCTCGACGTGGAAGAGGCCGCGCGCCGCTTCGCCATCCCCCTCCCCGGGGACGTGGCGGCGCCCTCGTCAGGGTCGTCGTCAGGGTCGTCCACCACAGGGTCGTCCACCACAGCGTCGGGCGGGGCTCCCGCAGGGAGCGGCACGGCGGGTGGCACTCCCGGAGCGCCTCCCGCGCCCGAGGCGGTGCCCTTCAGTCCCATGCGGCGCACCATCGGGTCGCGCCTGCAGGCCTCCTACCAGACCTCCCCGCACTTCCGGGTGCGCCAGGAGATCGTCCTGGACGAGCTCCTCACCCTGCGTCGCAGCATCAACGCCGCAGTGCCGGGGGTGAGGATCTCGGTCAACGACCTGGTGGTCAAGGCCGCGGGACTCGCACTCGTGCGGGTCCCCGAGGTCAACGTCCAGTTCGACGAGGCCTCGCAGTCGGTCCTGCGTTTCCCCCACGCCGACGTGGCGGTTGCCGTGGCAGTGCCCGACGGGCTCATCACCCCGATCGTGCGTTCCGTGGACACCCGATCCCTGTCCGAGGTGTCGGGCGACCTGGCCGGGCTCATCACCCGCGCGAAGGCCGGGAAGCTGACACCCGACGAGTTCCAGGGCGGCACGTTCACCGTGTCGAACCTGGGGATGTTCGGGGTGAGCGGCTTCGACGCCATCATCAACCCGCCCCAGGCTGCGATCCTGGCCGTCGGCGCGGGCCTGCGGCGTGCGGTGGTCGACGGTGACGGGGCGGTCGTGGTGCGCACCGTCATGGAGGTCACCCTCTCGGGGGACCACCGGGTCATCGACGGTGCGACGGGGGCGAGCTTCGTCGGCGAACTGAAGGCGATCCTCGAATCCCCGACACAGATGCTGGTGTGAGGTGGACATGGCTGCAGACACATCGCACACAGCGGCGGCGGACGCGTCGTCCGCCCGGGCACTGACACCCCGCGAACGGCAGGCGAACACCTTCGACGTCGTCGTGGTGGGGGCCGGACCGGGCGGCTACGTCGCGGCGATCCGAGCCGCCCAGCACGGGCTGCGGGTCGCCGTGGTGGAGAGGGACCACCTGGGTGGCGCCTGCGCCAATCGCGGGTGCATCCCCACCAAGGCACTGCTGCACGGCGCCGGGACCGCCCACACCCTGGCTACCGCCTCACGCGTGGGCTTCACGGTGGGTGACGTCGACCTCGACATGGGGGCGCTGGTGGCCTTCTCCCGGGGTGTCGTCTCCCGCCTGGTGGGTGGGATCGCCGCTCTCCTGGACGCCAATGGTGTCGAGGTGGTCCACGGCACCGCGCACCTGCCCGCCAAGGGGCGTGTCACCGTGACCGGGGAGGACGGATCGGTGCGAGAACTGCGCACCGACCACACCATCCTCGCCACGGGCGCCCGGCCGCGCTCCATCCCCGGGGTGGAGCCGGACGGGGAGCGGGTGTGGACCTCCACGGAGGCCCTGCACCCCGACACGCGCCCGGACTCACTGGTGGTCATCGGCTCCGGTGCGATCGGTGTGGAGTTCGCCAGCCTGTACGCCGACCTCGGCACACAGGTGACGCTCCTGGAGGTGGCGCCGCGGATCCTGCCCGTCGAGGACGAGGACGTCTCGCGCTTCGTCGAGCGGGAGTTCACCCGGCGTGGCATCGCGGTGCACACCGGGGTGGCCGTGTGCTCCGTCCACGTCGAGGACGCAGCCGAGTCGGTCACCACGGTGGTCGCCACCGGCGGCGGTGAGGAGGTGGTCCTCAGCTCCCAACGCGTCCTGGTGGCCACGGGCGTGGCGCCGAACTCGGAGGGACTGGGACTGGAGGAGCTGGGGGTGCACCTGGAGCGTGGCTTCGTGGTGACCGACCAGTGGTGCCGCACGGGTGTCGCCGGGCTGTACGCGATCGGTGACGTGGCGGGTGCCCCCTGCCTGGCCCACAAGGCCAGCCATGAGGGTGTCCTGTGTGTCGACCACATCGTCGGGGAGCCGGGTGTGCGACCGCTCGAGCGTGACTTCGTGCCCGGGTGCACATACTCCCGGCCCCAGGTCGCCAGCCTGGGGTTCACCGAGGCCCAGGCCCGGCAGGGTGGTCACGAGGTGCGGGTGGGGGTCTTCGACCTCTCCGGCAACGGGAAGGCCCTGGCCCAGGATGAACCCGTGGGCTTCGTCAAGACGGTCTTCGACGCGGCCACGGGGGAGCTCCTGGGTGCCCACATGGTCGGGCCGGAGGTCACGGAGATGATCCAGGGCTTCGGCATCGCCCACACCCTGGAGGCCACTGCGGAGTCACTGGCCGAAGTGGTCTTCCCACACCCGACGGTGTCGGAGGCCATGCACGAGTCGGTCTTGGCCTCCCTGGGCCGCACTCTCCACTGGCCCCCTGCACGGAGGCGCGCGGCGGCAGGGTGAGGCGGGTGCGTCGG
>JBQEKJ010000116.1:935-7126 GCA_052103835.1 Pauljensenia sp. | reverse complement strand
GATGTGTGGCGGCCTCCCGGAGGATCCGCTCCCGCGAGGTCGGGGCAGCCACCTCCTCGTCCGCGGTCACGAGCAGGGTGATGCCGTCACTCTCCCAGGGATCGAGTGCGGCCACGGCGTGGAGGGCCTGGACGAGTCCCGCCTTCATGTCGAAGACACCCGGGCCCCGGGCCTCCCCGTCCTGGACGCACCAGGGGTGGTCCTCCAGGGTTCCCAGGGGCCAGACCGTGTCGAGGTGGCCCAGCAGCAGCACGGACGGGGTTCCCCCGAAGGACCAGCTCACCTGCGGGATGCCCTCGACCTCGACGATGTCGGGGGCCACGCCCAGGAGCCGTTCTCCGATCCCGGCCAGGACCTCCGCGCAGGCGAGCAGGGAGGCCGGGTCGGAGGAGGGACTCTCGGCGGAGACCAGGGAGCGGAGGTCCTCGACCATGGCCGACGTGGTGCCGGTGGCCCCCAGCGCCGAGGATGTTGGGAGGTGCACGCCTTCCCCTTCCAAGTGCGGCACGGGCCGGGCCCGCACCTGCGGTGCGCGAGTGCTGCAACTGTGACCACTCGTCGGTGCCCCCTTGGGGGACACCTCACGCTACGTCCGCATCAATGCGCAGGTCACAGTCGTCTCAAGAATCGGCCAACTGGAACGGGCACACCCCCAACGCCGAAGCACGCCTCCCCAGACTGCCGAAGCACGCCTCCCCACACCCCTGAGGCACGCCCCCCCCACCCCCGAGGCACGCCCCATGTGTCGCTCAGGGCATGCGCAGCGTGGGGATGCCCAGCCCGATGCGGGAGTCGTCCTCGTGGGCCTGGCGCTCCTGCCAGGCGTCGCCCGCCCTCGTGCGCCGGACCTCGAAGAGTCCCCCGCACGCACCCGAGTCCGCGATGAGGTGGTGGGGAGCGCCGTGGGTGACCACCGCCCGCACGACGTCGCCGGGGCGGGGCGGTCGCCCTCGTCGATCCCGGTGGGCAGTGCCACGTGGACCAGGCGGTTGTCGCGGGCCCGGCCCGAGATGCGGGCGGTGGCGCTGTCCTTGCGGCCCTCCGCCTCGGCGACGAGCACCTCCACCTCGCGCCCGGCGAGCTTCGCGTTGTCCTCCTCGCAGATGCGGTTCTGGAGGGCGATGAGGCGCTGGTATCGCTCCGAGGCGACCTCCTGGGTCACCTGGTCCTCACGATCGGCGGCCGGTGTGCCCGGGCGCGGGGAGTAGAGGAAGGTGAAGGCGCTGGAGAATCGGGCCTGCTCGACGACCTGGAGTGTCTGTGCGAAGTCCTCCTCGGTCTCCCCGGGGAACCCGACGATGATGTCGGTCGTGATGGCGGCGTCGGGGATGGAGGCGCGCACGCGCTCCAGGATCCCCAGGAAGCGCTCCCGGCGGTAGGAGCGGCGCATCTGGCGCAGGATCGCGTCCGAGCCGGACTGCAGGGGCATGTGCAGGCTCGGCATGACGGTGGGCGTCTCTGCCATGGCGGCAATGACGTCGTCGGTGAAGGCCGCGGGGTGGGGGGAGGTGAAGCGCACACGCTCCAGGCCCGGGGTGGCCCCGACGGAGCGCAGGAGCTTCGCGAAGGCGCCGCGCTCCCCGAAACCGACACCGTAGGAGTTGACGTTCTGGCCGAGCAGCGTGACCTCGATGGCGCCCTGGGCGACGACGGCCTCGACCTCCTGGAGGATCTCCCCGGGGCGACGGTCGCGCTCCTTGCCGCGCAGGTGCGGGACGATGCAGAAGGTGCAGGTGTTGTTGCAGCCCACCGAGATGGACACCCATGCGGCGTACGCGCTCTCGCGATGGGTGGGCAGCGTGGAGGGGAAGACCTTGAGTGACTCCTCGATCTCCACGGCGGCGCGGCGGTTGTGCTCGGCGCGGCGCAGCAGGGCCGGGAGCACGTCGATGTTGTGGGTGCCGAAGACGACGTCCACCCAGGGTGCGCGCTCCACGATGCCGTCGCGCATCTGCTGGGCGAGGCAGCCACCGACCGCGATCTGCATGCCGGGGCGGATCCGCTTCACGGCGGCGAGCTGGCCGAGGTTGCCGAAGAGCTTGTTCGCGGCGTTCTCCCGCACCGAGCAGGTGTTGATGACGAGGACGTCCGCGCCCTGGTCCCCGGCATCCGTGGCGCGCGCGAGGGCGTCGGGCACGAGGTCGACCGGGACCAGTCCCTGGGACTCCAACAGGCCCGCCATGCGCTCGGAGTCGTGCTCGTTCATCTGGCAGCCCAGGGTGCGCACGGCGTAGGTGCGCGGCGAGGTCTGCCCGGCGTCCGGCTCGGCTCCCGGCACGGCGGGCACGGGGGCGGGGATGCGGACGGACGCGGGGGAACCTGCAGGGGAACCTGAGGGGGTCTTCGTGTCACTCACCCGCGGAAGTCTAGTCGTGGGGCCGCTGGGAGGCGTTGGCGGGGAGAGGCCTGGGGCGTGGGGTCCGCCTCACGAGGGCGGGACGCACTCGTTCCATCCGCCCCGCATTCCAGTGGGATCACCGATGGACCGGATGTGACGCCGTGGGGGTCTGTGAGCGTGAACTGTGGCCGAGTTCCGCCCCCAGACCGTGGTAGTGACGGAAGTTGTAGATCAGTGGGCTCCACCTGTGTGGATCGATGTGATCGGTACCCGGCACGACGATCTCCGGGGACGCATGGACCCGGACTGCACGGACCTCGACGACCAGGAAGTTCTCACCGGCGTCCGCGTCCGCCCGGAGCACCTCCGCCTCGATCTGGATCCGGCACTCGCGCACGCGGGGTGGGTGAACCAGTTCGGACTCCTCCTGGGTGAGGCCCACGGCCGAGAACTTGTCGGTGCAGTGGCGCGTGCGAGCACTCTTGTACCCCGGAACCGGGAAGCACCCCGTGAGGCCACCGAGAACTTCCACTGCCGTCCACAGCTCAGGACCGGGGACGTTGACGACCACCTGCCCCGAGCGCACCAGGTTCTCTGCGGTCCTGCTCCCCAGTGACATTCCCAGGACCATGCTCTGGCCGAGTGACCAGATCGAGGACATCGGAGCGAGGTTGGCGGAGCCGTCCGGGTTCTCCGTGCTCAGCAGCGCCCCCGTCCTCACTGTGGATCCCGCCGCACGGCGCGGATCATGACCCCGGTCCGGACCCCGGGACACCCCGCGTCTCCCCCGTTCAGCGCATCGAGGTCCTGAGGACGTCCCCCAGGAGGTCGAGTGCTGCATCGACCGCCCCTCGGCGCACTTCGGCGCGTGAACCGCGCAGGTGGAGTTCACGGTGTGCGGCACCACCGGGGTGGTGGCACGCGATGTGGACGGTGCCCGCCTGATGACCGTCAGCGGGTCCGGGACCAGCGACTCCGGTGGTGGACAGTGCGATGTCGGCGCCCATGAGATGCGCAGCTCCCGCCGCCATCTCGATGGCGACCTCCCCGTCGACCGGTCCGGTGAGGGCGAGGTGGTCACGGTCCACACCCAGCACCTGGGCCTTCAGCTCCGTGGCATAGGTGCACACGCCCCCACGCACGGTCTCCGAGGCGCCGGGCACGTCGACCAGGCGGGCGCACAGAGCGCCCCCGGTCAGGGACTCGGCGGTGGCGATGGTGAGGTGGCGGGCGATGAGTGTCGCGACCAATGTGGTGACGTCGGTGGTCATGCCCCCAGCGTAGGACCGGGGTGCGGGGGCCGCCCTCGTCCCCGGGCCTTCACTCCTCGCGGGCGGAGAGGGCCTCGGAGACCACCGAGGAACAGATGCCGGGACTGTAGCCCCTGCGGGCCAGCATCCCGGTGAGGCGCCGGTAGGCACGCTCCCGGTCGAGCGATCCCAGGGAGCGCATCTTGCGGGACACGAGCTCCCGGGCACGTTCGAGCTCGTCGTCACGGTCGACCTGGGCCAGGGCCGCCTCGATGACCTCCCGGTCCAGGCCGCGTCTGAGCAGGTCCTCGACGAGTGCGCGACCCGTGCGTCCGGATCCGGAGAACCGGTCCCTCACCAACATGGCGGCGAAGGCACGGTCATCGACCAGGCCCACCGCCTCCAGGCGGTCGAGGACCTCGGTGGCGATGTCCTCCGAGAAGCCGCGGTCGGTGATCGCCCGCCCGAGTTCACCGCGGGCGCATGCGCGCGCGTCGAGCTTGCGCAGCGCGACCTCCCGAGCGCCCTCGATCGCCTCGACCCCGGTCAGTGCCGCATTGCGTTCCCGCCGCCTGGCCAGTTTCTCAGCAGGTGACCTGCGCGGACGCGATCCGTCGTCCCCCAGTTCCGGGTGGTCCTCCGGGTCTGTGTAGCGGACCATCGATCAGCCCTCAGAACCCTGCGTCCTCCGACGGGTCGATCGCCGCAGCGGCGACCCGGGCGGGACCGGTGGAGGGCTCATCGGCGGCCGCCTCATCCTCCGGGGCCTTCGCAATGCCCACGGCGAGGAGGATCTTGTGTTCGATCTCGTCCGCCAGCTCGGGATTGTCGACGAGGAACTGGCGGACGTTCTCCTTGCCCTGACCCAGTTGGTCGTCACCGTAGGTGAACCAGGACCCGGACTTGCGGATGATGCCGTTGTCCACGCCCATGTCGATGATCGAGCCCTCACGCGAGATGCCCTTGCCGTAGACGATGTCGAACTCGGCCTGCTTGAAGGGCGGGGCCATCTTGTTCTTGACCACCTTGGCCTTGGTCCGGTTGCCGACCGCCTGGTCACCCTCCTTGAGGGTCTGGATCCGGCGCACGTCGATGCGCACCGAGGCGTAGAACTTCAGTGCCTTGCCGCCCGTCGTGGTCTCGGGGGAACCGAAGAAGACGCCGATCTTCTCACGCAGCTGGTTGATGAAGATCGCGGTGGTGCCCGTGGCGGAGAGGGCACCGGTGATCTTGCGCAGCGCCTGGCTCATGAGCCGGGCCTGGAGCCCGACGTGGGAGTCACCCATCTCCCCCTCGATCTCCGCCTTGGGGACCAGGGCGGCCACGGAGTCGATGACGACGATGTCGATACCGCCGGAGCGGATCAGCATGTCCATGATCTCCAGGGCCTGCTCACCGGTGTCGGGCTGGGAGACCAGCAGCGCATCGGTGTCGACGCCCAGGGCACGGGCGTAGACCGGGTCCAGGGCGTGCTCGGCGTCGATGAATGCGGCGTTGCCGCCGGCCCTCTGGGCGCTGGCCACCGCGTGCAGGGCGACGGTGGTCTTGCCCGAGGACTCCGGTCCGTAGATCTCCACGACACGCCCTCGTGGGAGACCTCCGATGCCCAGCGCGACGTCGAGCGCCAGCGAACCGGTGGGGATCACCTGCACCGGGGGCCGGGTGTCATCACCCAGCCGCATGACGGAGCCCTTGCCGAACTGCTTGTCGATCTGCGACAGAGCGAGTTCCAGGGCCTTGTTGCGATCGTTGACCGCGCCCTTGCGCGTCGTGTCCTTCGCCATCATGTCCTCCTCGGTGCGGGGCCTCTCCGGCCCGGTGTACTCGGCTGGTCCTGGATCAGGAACTCCCCTCTCCGGGGGTCCTGGATGACGGTATGCCCGACCATCGGCATCTGGAAGTGGCACCGGTGCGCCCTGTGGACGCAGGCGCGATCCCTGTCGCATCTGTGGATGAGCGTAGATGGAACACGTGTTCGATGCACGTTGACACGCCGGGAACGGCACTGACGGGTCGACATCGATCCGGGATCGGCACGGGACCCTCAGGCCCACTCCCCCAGGACCAGGTCCAGGGAGGCGACGAGGCGCTCGAAGGTGACGTCCGGATCCCGGGCCAGGCGGAACCCGGAATGGCTCTCCAGGTCGATGAAGCCGTGGACGGTGGAGCGCACCACGCGGATCGCATCGATGAGGTCCTCCCCCGACAACGCATAGGCACGCAGGGCGGAGGCGATCACGGACACGAGGTCCTGAGCTGCGGCGGAGGCCACGGGGTCGTCGGGATCCGGTGCGGCCTGCAGCGCCGTGTAACGACCGGGGTGGCGTGCGGCCCAGGAGCGCAGCGTCCCACACAGGGCGACGAGGGCGTCCCGTCCCGACAGGCCGGAGCAGACACGCGAGAGTTCCTCGGAGACCTCCCCCGCAGCCACACGCGCGAGGGCACTGCGGAGATCGGAGACGTCGCGGACGTGTCGGTACACCCCCTGGGGAGCGATCCCCAGCTCACGTCCGAGCCGCGTGATCGTCACCTCGGACAGGCCGATGCTGTCGGCGAGGTCCCCCGCGCGTCGCACGACCTCGTCCCTGTTGAGACGCTCAGAC
>JBQEKJ010000116.1:0-925 GCA_052103835.1 Pauljensenia sp. | reverse complement strand
CAGACACGGGACTCACCCTCCTGCCCGGACGTCCCCAGGAACCCGAGGACGGCGCCGACGACCAGTCCCGGCTGCTCCCCCATGGGGTAGTGGCCGGCTCCGGACACCATCACGAGGTCTCCCCCCAGGGAGTCGGCGACCCATCGCCCCTCGGTCTGCGGATCGGGGAAGTCCGGGTCCTCGCTGCCCATGATCACCAGGGTGGGGGCGCGGACAGCGGCGAGCGCCGCCTCGGCGGGAGCATGCGAGGTGCGTGTGGTCCTCCTGAATGCCCGCCACCTGTCGGGGTCACGCAGCAGGGAGAGGGTGCGCCCGACGTGTTCCCGGTGATCGGCGGGAACCTGATCACCGAAGAGCGAGGGATAGTAGTGCCTCCACACCGCAGTCCCCCACGGCCCCGCCAGCGCGAGGCGGAGCGCGAGCCGGGTGGCCGCCCTCGTGAGGGCTGACCCCCGGTCGCGGACGAAGGGACCGATGAGAACGAGGTGTGAGACCCGTCCGGGAGCCCGGGCCGCGGCGAGCACCGCGGCGGCGGCGCCCATGGAGCTGCCGACCAGGGCGGCGCTGTCCGCCCCGAGGCGGTCGAGGATCGCGATGACGTCGCTGGCCGCGGCGAGATCGTCGTAGGTGTGGAACGTGGTGCTGCTGGCGCCGTGCCCACGCAGGTCCATGGATGCGACTTGGAAACCAGCTGCCACCAGGTCGGGCTCGAGGTGGCGGAAGGCGGCACCGGTCTCGCCCATCCCCGGCACGCAGAGGATCAGCGGCCCCTCGCCCTGGACCTCGGCGTGTATGGTTCCGGTCTCGCGCGGGATCTCGACAGCAGCCATATGACGTAGCGTAACGGATTGATGTCCGTACGCAACCGATGGGGGGTCCAAGCCCCGCCGACGCGCACCTCCGCCCCACGGCGGGGCGTGCCTCG
>JBQEKJ010000115.1:0-7240 GCA_052103835.1 Pauljensenia sp. | reverse complement strand
CGACGAGGAGGGCCACGCCGTGGTGCTGCACCGTGGTCGGGTGGCGCCCGAGGAGGTCGCGGCCCTGGCCTCCAAACGCACCTACCCCCTGGTCAGTGCCTTCCACCCGACCTACAACATGGTCGTCAACCTGCTCACGCACTCCACCCGCGCTGCCACCCGCGACGTCCTGGAGACCTCCTTCGCCCAGTTCCAGGCCGACGGCGCGGTGGTCGGCATGGCGCGTCGCGCCCGCGAGCTCCAACGCGACATGGAGCGCCTCGGCGGGGAGGTCGAGTGCGACCGGGGGGACGCCCGGGAGTACTTCGCGCTGCGCGACGAGCTCTCCGCTGTCCAGAAGGAGGCCTCGCGGGAGCGCCTGGCAGTCGGCAGACGTGATGCGGAGTCGACCCTGCGCACCCTGCGCCGCGGCGATGTGGTCCACTACCGACGGGGGCGCCGCCAGAGCCACGCGGTCGTCCTGGACGGTCCTTCGGCAGCCTCGGGCATGGTCACCGTGCAGGTCATCGGGACGGATGCGAAGTTCCACCACCTCGGACCCGAGGATGCCTCGGGTGGCCTGGGAGTGGTCGGCAGGCTCGCGGTGGCCCCCGACCTGCGCCCGCGACGCGCCAAGGACCGGGCCGGTCTCGCCGAGGACCTGCGCCAGCTGGTGCGTTCGGGCACACTCGACTCCCCGCGGGAGCGCGCCGGAGCCCAGGACCAACGCATCGATGACCTGGAGGCGCGCATCCGCTCCCACCCCGTGCACGCATGCCCCCACCGTGAGGAGCATGCCGTGGCAGGACGGTCCTGGGTGCGGGCACGCAATGAGTACCGCACGCTGAGCCGCACCATCGAGGGACGCACGAACTCCGTCGCCCAGGAGTTCGACCGGGTGTGCGCTGTCCTCGATGATCTCGGCTTCCTCGACGGCGAGCAGGTGACGCCCGCGGGCGGGCAACTGCGCAGCGTCTTCGGGGAGCGTGACCTCACGGTGGTGGAAGCGGTCCGTTCCGGCGCCTGGGACGGGCTCACGCCTGCCGAACTGGCGGCAGTGGCCTCCACCTGCGTGTTCGAGGCCCGTTCCGAGCATGAGCCGGACATGGACCTGCCGGGAGGGACGGGCGGCCGGTTGGCGCGGTCCTGGGCCCAGACCCTGCGCGCCCAGGACCGCGTGGCCGCGGCCGAGGAGCGGGCAGGGGCGAGCCCCACCCCGTCTGCGGAGCCCGGGCTGATGAACGCGATCCACGCCTGGGCCAGTGGTTCCTCCCTGGCCACGGCCCTCGCGACGGCCGACCTGCAGGGCGGGGACTTCGTGCGCTGGGTCCGCCAGGTGATGGACCTGCTCGACCAGCTGCGCCGCCTGGACCACCCGGGGTTGGCGCGTCGGGCGGTGGAGGCGCGGGACCTGCTGGTGCGTGGCGTCGTGGCCTGGTCGGTGGTGTGAGCATGGTGCAGTCGCCCTCACGTGCCTGGCCGGGCCGCCCGCACCCCCGAGGCGGCGGTGTCCCGGGGACGCCCCCCGCGCGGGACACGGCAGCCCTCGGCCCTCTGCCACCGCTGCGGCGCTGGCGCGACTACCTGTGCCTGGCACTGGCCGCGGGCGGGATGTGGGCCTCCTTCCCCGATGTCGACTGGTGGTTCCTGCTGGTGCCCTCCCTGGCGCTGCTGGTCTCCGTGGTCGACCGGGTGGGGGTGTGGCGCGCCACCTGGTACGCGTCCCTGTTCGCACTGGCATTCTGGCTGGGACACATCGAATGGGTACGTGTGGCCACGGGCGGATGGCTGCCGTGGGTCGCCCTGTCGATGACGCAGGTCCTGGCACTGGCCCTGTGGGCGTGGACGGTGTCCGTGGCCCGGGTCTGGCACTGGACGCGCACCGTGTGGGGACAGGCACTGGTGACCGGCATCGCCTGGGTTGGTATCGAACAGCTCCGCTCCCGCGTGCCCTTCGGGGGCTTCGCCTGGGCCAACATCTCCTATGCGCAGGTCGACGCGCCGCTGGGCCACCTCGCCCCCTGGGGTGGGGAGGTCCTCGTCTCCTTCCTCTGCGTGGTGGCGGCCGTCCTGCTGCGCCGCGCTGTGTCCCTGACTCCCGCCCACGAGGGCGACCACTGGTGGGGGAGGCCCGCAGCCCTGGTCACGGCCCTCGCCATCCTCGTCCTCCCCCTGGCCGTCACCCTGCCCACCTCCCAGGAGGCGGGGTCCATGAGTGCGGGCGTGGTCCAGGGCAATGTCGAGATCCCCGGCGACGAGACCTTCCAGGTCCCCTACAAGGTCACCGGCAACCACGCGCGGGTCACTCATGACCTCGCGGCCACTGGCCAGCACGTCGACCTGGTCGTGTGGGGGGAGAACTCCGCGGACCTGGACCCCCGCACCCACCCGGAGGCGGCGCGGTTGATCTCTGCAGCAGTGGACGAGGTCGGCGCCCCCACCCTGTTCGGGTTCGTGGAGTACGGGGAGTCCACCCGCACGAACTGGGTCGGGCTCTGGTACCCGGGTGAGTCCGCCCCCGATGCCACGCTCTACGGCAAGCAGCACCCCGTGCCCTTCGGGGAGTACGTCCCCTGGAGGCAGTTCATCTCCTCCCTGGCCTCGGAGACCGCGCAGGTGTCGGTCGACATGGTGGCCGTGGACAATCCCGGGATGCTGGAGGTGCGCCTCGAGGACGGGCGCACGGTGCCCATGGCGGTGGGGATCTGCTTCGAGGTCGCCTACGAGCCACTGATCTCGGAGGGAGTGCGCATGGGTGGCCAGGTCATCGTGATCCCCACGAACAACTACCACTTCCGTTACTCGGCGGAGTCGACGCAACAGGCCCAGATGCTGCGCTTCCGCGCCATGGAGTTCTCACGGTCCGGCATCCAGGCCTCCACCAACGGAGTCTCGATGATCGTGCGCCCCGACGGATCGGTCGTCTCGGCGACGCAGAAGCAGGTGGCGGCGCACCTGGTCGCGGATGTCCCGCTGCGGACCTCGCTGACCCCGGCGGCACGCCTGGCCGACTTCCCCGCGTGGTGCGCCATCGTGGCGACGTTGATGATGGCGATCGGCTCCACGGGGGCATTGCTGGCGGTGCGGCGGGGGATGGGCGCGGCGGCGTGCCCGGGGCCCGTGGCTGGGACACCGACGTCGAACGGGAGGAGACACCCATGACGAGGTGGCAGCCACATGTCCTGGTCGTGGTCCCGACCTATGACGAGATCGAGTCGCTTCCCGCGGTGCTGGAGCGAGTGCACCGGGCGCTTCCGGAGGCCGACGTGCTGGTGGTGGACGATTCCTCACCCGACGGGACAGGGGAGTGGATGCGGGAGCGTTGCACCCAGGATTCCCGGCTCCACCTGCTGGAGCGCCCGCGCAAGTCGGGCCTGGCCGGCGCCTATGTCGAGGGTCTGGGATGGGGGATCGGGGCGGGCTACGACGTGCTCGTCCAGATGGATGCCGACGGCTCCCACCGTCCCGAGCAGGTGGCGAAGCTCGTGGCACGCATGGACGGCCCCGACCATCCCGATCTGGTCATCGGCTCACGATGGGTGAATGGGGGAGAGGTGGTGGGGTGGTCGCGGGCACGCGAGCTCCTCTCACGCGCCGGCAACCTCTACATCCACATCATGCTCGGTCTGGGAGTGCGCGACGCCACCGCGGGGTTCCGCGCGCACCGCGCCTCCTGGCTGTCACGCTCGGGGGTACTGGCCCAGGTCGGTTCCGCGGGCTACGGCTTCCAGGTGGAGATGACCTCGGCGTCCGCGCGGGCGGGCGCGGTCGTGGTGGAGGTGCCGATCACCTTTGACGAACGACGCTTCGGTGTCTCCAAGCTCTCCGGGGAGATCTTCTGGGAGGAAGTGCGCCTGGTGACCCGTCAGGGCCTGGCGCGACTGCTGGGTCGGTGAGGGCTGCGTCGACGAAGGTCCGGCGCACCGTCCGGTGGTGAGCGCGCCATCCCGCGATGAGCGCGCCGCGGGGACGGACCCGGGTGCTGACCCGGGGTGAGCGCGCCGCGGAGACGGGCCCGGGTGCTGACCCGGGGTGAGTGCGTCCCCGGAATGGTCGAGCCGACCCCACCATGATTCGGTGACGTCGGCTCGGCCGTGTCGTGCGGCAGGTCTGGACCTGCCGGGGGAGCGCTCAGCCCTTGCGGTAGGAACCCTCGGGGCGCAGGCGCCCCTCACGCAGGAGGGTCAGCTGCTCGGTGAGGACCTGGTCGAGCTCCTCGATGGAGCGGCGCTCCCGGAGCATGTCCCAGTGGGTGCGCACCGGCTTGACGGCCTTCCCGTCCTCCTCCTCGGGCACGTCGCCGACGATCTCGGCGACCGACCCGCACTTGCACTCCCACGTCGCGGGAGGCGTGGCCTCGGTCGCGAAGGGGATCTCGAACTCGTGACCATTGGGGCACAGGTACTTGGCCGTGAAGCGGTCGGCGAAGACGACACCCTCCTCGGACTCCATCGACTTGGCGCCGATCTGCATGCCGCGAAGCGCGCGGTCTGCCATGGGTTCCTCCTCAGGATTGGTGACACTGTCCCAAACGTCCAGATTCTAGCGGATATTCCCACCCACCACCCCTCCTGCCCGCCCGGGGGTGTGCTCTGGCACAATGCGCACGTGGACGAGGACGGATTCTGGGACCAGCTGGTCGACCACCTGGGGCGATCGTTGGTCGCGGGTCAGGCGGCCGACGACGTGTGGGTGCTCGGTGGCGCCGTTCTGGGTCTCCTCCTGGTGCTGACTCCCCTGTGGCGCCTGTCGCGCACGGCAGTGACCGTGGTCCACGAGCTCGGGCACGCCCTGGTGGGTGTGTTGTGCGGGCGTCGCTTCACAGGGCTGGTCATCAACCCGGACATGTCGGGCCACACCGTCACCCGCGGACGGGGCAACGGCCCCGGCATGGTGGCGACCTCGGCAGCGGGGTATCCCATGCCACTGGTCTGCGGGGCGGCCCTGGTGGTGGCGGTCGGAGTGGGACGCACCGGTGTGGTGCTGCTCCTCGCGATACTGGCCCTGCTGGTGGGGCTGCTCAGGTCGCGCTCCGTGTACACGGTGGTGGTCATGCTGACGTTGCTCGCCGGGACGGTCGCCCTGTGGTGGCTGGGCGCGCCGGACCTCGGCGTCGCCCTCGTCACTGGGGCCGGTGTGACGCTGCTGGCAGGAGGCTGGCGGCAGCTGGTCAATGTCGCTCTCCACGGAGACCGTCGTCAGGACCCCGGGATGTTGGCCGCCATGACGCGGATCCCGGCGGCCGTGTGGGTCCTGGCCTTCGCGGGCATCGGTGCCGCTGCGACCTGGTGGGCGGTCCGGGCACTGGTCGGACCGGTGACGGGTGCGATCAGTTGATGCCTCCTCGGCAGGTCGGGCCCCGGCGCGGATCTAGCATGGGTCCGTGAACCTTGATCTGGCAGTCGTCCTGGATCCGAAGGCGCGGCACCTGCGCGTGCACGCCGTGCTCTCCGGAGCCCGGGAGTTCCTGCTCAACGAGCACCTGACGCTGACGGGGTGCCGGTCGGCCGGAGCGACGCTCTCCTGGCACGAGGAGCCAGCTCCGGCCCCATTCGACGGGTTCGCACGGCGTGTGGTGCTCGATCGGGATCTTCCGACCGAGGTCGGGTCCACGGCGGAGGAGGGGCTCGGGTCCGAGACCGAGCCTGCTCCCATCGAGCTCGACTACTCGGGCACCCTTCCTCCCGCGATGATGGAGGGGGTCAATGTCATCGGGCCCGAAGTGGTCGAGCTGTCCGTGTACTCCGCATGGTTCCCGGTCCCGCCGGACCTGCAGCCATTTGACTGGCGTATGGCCTTACCGTTGCCCACGCATTGGCAATGCGTGACGAACGGAAAGAAGGGGTGCACGCCGGGGGAGTGGAGGTGCATTCCCGGTGCTCCGGTCGGTGACATCGTCGTGGTCGCGTCGCCGACGATGCAACGTCGGTCGATGGCGCCGGGGTGTGAACTCGTCTGCGCGGGAGAGGTCGACGCCCGGACTCGAGTCCGCACGGACATGGCTGCGGACGCACTCGAGCTGCTCGGACAGTGGTACGGGCCGCTGGAGACGAAGACGGAGCACACTCTGGTGGTCACTCACCGGGACGGGTTCGCCTACTCGCGGATGCCCGTGATCCTGCTGCCATCGGCGTCGGGAGCGACAGCGGAGCTGGACCAGCAGACGCTCTTCCACGAGCTCTCGCACTTCTGGTGGAACCTTGCTCCTGTGAAGTCACACGACGACTGGTTGAACGAGTCCCTGGCGGAGTACTCCTCGATGCGGCTCGTGCGGGCCCTGATCAACCCGGGGGCGGGAGACCAGGCATTGGAGAGGTACAGGCAGTGCGCGGCGACGTCACGGGACGATCCACCCATGCGTGCGACGGACTTCGGCAGCGAGGACGGCACGTACGCGAACAAGTATGCCCGTGGAGCGATCTTCCACGAGTGGTGCGCGCTCCGTCTGGGCCGTGACACCCATGACGCAGCACTGCGCGGACTGTTTGCCAGGCACGTCCACGGACCGCAGATGTCGACGCAGGACCTGCTCGACGCGATTGCCGGCGTGGATGCCCGTGTGGCCGAGGAAGCGGCCCATGTGGTGACCACACCGGCCTGGGACGGAACCTGGCCTGATGGTCGCCCGGGTGTCGGCGACGTCGGCCTGGGACGGAACCTGGCGTGACGGCAGCCCGGCTGTCTGCCACGTCGGCCTGCGAGACAGGACGCGGCCGGTGCTTGTGACGGCCAGGACGATGTCGAATGGTGCGCAGCGCGGCGGCCTGTTGCCCGAGCGGCGAGAAGGCGGCGGCACGTGTTGGAGTGTGTGAGCACCAGCAAGCACCTCCTGGCAGAAGTGGGTCCCAGGTGTGGTTCCCGAGCGACGGGAGGAACCACACCGTGATCCGATAATGTACATTATGTCAGATTGGCGGCATGTCCGGGGTCCCCCACGCGCGTGCGCATGCAGGTCTTGCTCATGGGTGGCCACGTCGGCTCCCTCCGTGGGCGTCGGCTCCCGCCGCTCTCCCCGGACGGTGGCGTCGTCTCGCCCGCGTTGTGGGTCCGTCGACTCCTGCTGGCGACGGACCGCGGACCTTCAGGTGCTCGGGCCGGACCGCGTGGACTGCCCGGGCGGTGGACGTCGGCGCGCTGTTGACCGGAGTGACGGCCGCAGCGGTCGTCACTCCTGGGTCCCACCACTCCTGGTCCCGACGTTCCACACAGGATGCCCTGTGGAGGGCGGGGACGGACGCCGCAGCGTGTGACGTGCCCGCGG
>JBQEKJ010000114.1:0-7298 GCA_052103835.1 Pauljensenia sp. | reverse complement strand
GGTCTTCCAGTCCTTCAACCTCTTCGCCCACAAGACGATCCTCGAGAACGTCACCCTGGCCCCCGTCAAGGTCAAGAAGGTTCCCAAGGCGGAGGCCACCGAGCGGGCACGACAGCTCCTGGACCGCGTCGGTGTCGGCGCCCAGGCGGACAAGTACCCCGCCCAGCTCTCCGGCGGCCAGCAGCAGCGTGTGGCCATTGCACGAGCCCTGGCCATGCAGCCCAAGGTCATGCTCTTCGACGAGCCCACCTCCGCCCTGGACCCCGAGATGATCAACGAGGTCCTGGACGTCATGGTGCAGCTCGCCAAGGACGGCATGACGATGATCGTCGTCACCCACGAGATGGGCTTCGCCCGCAAGGCCGCTGACCGGGTGGCCTTCATGTCCGACGGTCAGATCATCGAGCAGGCCGCGCCCGAGCAGTTCTTCTCCCACCCGGAGACGGACCGCGCGAAGGACTTCCTCTCCAAGATCCTCTCCCACTGAGTTCTCGGGGTGCCGTCGGTGCCCCGGTTCCCTCAACACGCAGCATCCATCGTCACCGGGCACGGGTCCGGTGCGGACGAAAGGACCTTCCATGCGCACGAAGGGTTTCCTCGCGCTGGCGGCGGCTGCCGCCACAGCGCTCTCCCTGGCCGCCTGTTCCTCCGGATCGAGCCAGTCCGGCGGGACCGCCGCCGAGTTCCCGGTCGCCTCGAGCGTCGACCTGACCGACTCCCCGACCTTCGACGCGATGAAGTCCGCTGACAAGGTGCGCGTCGGTGTCAAGGAGGACCAGCCCGGTCTGGGCTACCTGGACGCCGTCACGGGTGAGCGTTCGGGATTCGACATCGAGATCGCCACCTGGATCGCTGCCGAGCTCGGCTTCTCCGCAGACCAGATCGAGTTCCAGAAGATTCCCTCCGCCAACCGCGAGCAGGCCCTCATCAATGGGGACATCGACTACTACGTCGGCACCTACTCCATCACCGACAAGCGCAAGGAGCAGGTCGGCTTCGCCGGCCCGTACTTCATCACCGGTCAGGGCCTGCTGGTCGCCGCGGACAACACCGACATCACCTCCGACCAGGACCTGGCCGGGAAGACGGTCTGCTCCGCGACGGGGTCCACCCCGATCCAGAACATCAAGGACAACTACCCCGACACCAAGACCACGGAGTTCGACAGCTACTCCCAATGCGTCGAGGCCCTCAAGGACGGCACCGTGGACGCGGTGACCACCGACCAGGCCATCCTCATCGGCTACGCGGCCCAGGAGCCCGACGCCCTCAGGGTCGTCGGTGACCCCTTCTCCGAGGAGAAGTACGGTGTCGGCGTTCCCAAGGACGATGCGGCCCTGCGCCACTTCATCAACCAGGTCTTCACTGACGGTGGCGACACCTGGACCAAGATCTACGACGAGACCCTCGGCGCCTCCGGCACCAAGGTCGAGCAGCCGGCCGTCGACGACTACGAGTGATCGGTCGGTGGGGGCGGGACGGCTTCCCGCCCCCACCACACACCGCGGAACGACCTCGACCCCGCCGGAGCGGAGACGTGGAGCCGACCTTGGGAAGGAAGCGCCGTGAATGTTCTGTTCAACAACCTTGACATCTTCGTCGAGGGTTTCAAGAACACCCTGATCCTCTTCGCCGGAGGCGGCGTGATCGCTCTGGTCCTCGGATCCATCACAGGAGCCATGAGGGTGTCGCCCGTCCCCGTCATGCGGGCGGTGGGAACGGTCTATGTCAACCTTGTCCGCAACACGCCCTTGACGCTCCTCTTCTTCTTCTTCGCCTTCGGCTATCCGAAGCTGTTCCCGACCGGGACATGGGGTTCCGGGCTCTCCTTCCTGCAGCTCGCCATCATCGCGCTGGGTCTCTACACGGCCACCTACATTGCGGAGGTCATCCGCTCGGGCATCAACACGATCCCCGCGGGCCAGATGGAGGCGGGACGTGCCCTGGGCTTCACCTTCACCCAGTCCATGGAGCTCATCGTCCTGCCCCAGGCGGGTCGGGCTGTCATCCCCCCGATGATGAGCGTCCTCATCGCACTGCTGAAGAACACCACGATCGCGGCCGGATTCTCGGTGCGGGAGGCAGGGGCGATCCGTGCCTACCTCTCCGAGCGTTCTGAACCGCTCATGGGTGGCCTGTTGTGGGTGGCCGCGATCTTCGTGGTCCTCGTCCTCCTGCTCGCGGCGCTCCAGCGCTTCCTCGAGAACCGACTGAAGGTGGTCCGATGAGCTCCCAGCACATCTACGATGTCCCGGGTCCCGTGGCGCGGCGCCGCTACGCGCTCCTGGCAGTGGCCACGGTCATCGTGGTCGGCGCCATCCTCGCGTTCATCGTCTACCGCTTCTCGGTGACCGGTCAGTTCTCGGCCCGCAAGTGGTCGGCCTTCACCTATCCGCAGGTGTGGAGCCAGATCGGGTTGCGCACCCTCAACACCCTCAAGGCGTTCGGCGTCTCCGCAATCCTCGCGCTCATCGTGGGCCTGCTCCTCGCGGTGGGGAGGCTCTCGGACCACCAGTGGGCCAAGATCCCCGTCGTCTGGTTCCTGGAGATCTTCCGCGCGGTCCCGGTCCTCATCCTCATGATGCTCATGTATTACGGGATGCCCACACTGGGGCTGAAGTTCACGACCTTCACCTCCGTGGTCACCGCGTTGACCCTGTACAACGGCACGATCCTCGCCGAGGCCATCCGCTCCGGCATCCTGGCTCTCCCGAGGGGACAGTGGGAGGCAGCTGCAGCCCTGGGCCTGCGGAAGACCTCGGTCATGACCATGATCCTGCTGCCACAGGCGATCCGCGCCATGCTCCCAGTGATCATCGCCCAGCTGGTCGTCATCCTCAAGGACACGGCACTCGGGTTCATCATCACCTACCCCGAGCTCCTCGACTACGCGAAGTTCATCGGCACCCAGGCCCAGTTCGACTCACCCCTGATCCCTGCAGCCATGGTGGTCGGTGCCATCTACGTGGGCATGTGCCTGACCGTTGCGGGTCTCGCGAAGATCGCCGAGGAGTCCATATCCGGTACTGCGGGTCCGGACGGCAAGAAGCGCGGGTGGCGCAACACCAACCTGCAGATCGCCCGCACCCGTGTGCGTCGCCAGCGCCGCGACGGCACGATCAATCAGCCCGGGGTCACCATGGCCCCGGCGCCGACCGCGGGTACGGCACTCGTACGGACCGAGACGTCGGCCACGGTGCCAGCGGCGCCCGCGGCAGGCCCGTACGTGCCCCCCGCCCGGCACGGCCAGTCCGGCGGTCCGGCAACGGCGCCGGCCTGAGACCGGTACCTGCCTGGTCCCGGCACCTGTGGTCGGCCCGCCCTCGTACCCATTCCCGGGGACGAGGGCGGACCTGTCCCCGCCCGGCCCGCCCGTCCCACCCGGCCCACCCGGCCCACCCGTCCCACCCGGCCCACCCGGTCGGCCGAGGCACGCCTCTTTGGGACCGCGAGGCACGCCCCCCATCACCCGCGAGGCACGCCTCGCGGGGACCCCGACGCACGCCTCGCGGGGACCCCGACGCACGCCTCCTCCGGACCGCGAGGCACGCTCGGCAACTCCGAGAACGGCCATCGGGACCAGTGTGCTGATTCGGGCCACCGAGGGGTCGAGCGTGCTTCGGGGGTCTGGTGAGGCGTGCCTCGGCGGGTGGGGGTGGGTGGGGCGTCGTAGGGTTCTGGTATGCCCGAATACACCACTCCCCAGGTCCCGCAGGTCCCCGATGTGCCCCGCATCCAGCTCGACGACGGAGTGGCCGTCCCCCAGGTGGGGTTCGGGACGTTCCAGATCCCACCCTCCGACACCCAACGCGCAGTCGAGGAGGCGCTGGAGATCGGATACCGCCACATCGACACGGCGGCCGGCTACTACAACGAGGCGGGCGTCGGCGCGGCCATCCGGGCGAGCGGGCTGCCCGCGGATGACGTCTTCGTCACGACCAAGCTGAGGAACGCAGACCAGGGGACCGAACGGGCGCGTGAGGCATTCGAGGCCTCACGACGTGCGCTGGGACGTGAGGTCATCGACCTGTACCTCATTCACTGGCCGGTCCCCTCCAAGGACCTCTACGTCGACACCTGGCGGACCCTGGCGGACCTGGCCGACGAGGGAGCCGTGCGCGCCATCGGCGTGTCCAACTTCCTGCCGGAGCATCTCGAGCGCCTGGTCGTCGAGACCGGGGTGACGCCGACCGTCAACCAGGTGGAGATCCACCCGACCTTCTCCCAGCCCGAGGTGCGACGGGCGAGCCTGCGTCGTGGCATCGCAGTGGAGGCCTACTCGCCGTTGGGTCAGGGTGTGGACCTGCGAGACCCGGTCGTCACCGGGATCGCCCAGCGGCTGGGCGTCACCCCCGCCCAGGTCGTGCTGCGCTGGCACGTCCAGTCCGGACGCATCGTCATCCCGAAGTCCGTCCACCCCCAGCGCATGCGCGAGAACCTCGCCGTCACCGCGTTCGACCTGGAGCCCGGCGACATCGCCGCCATCGATGCCCTGGACAGTCCGGGGGGACGCATCGGTGGTGACCCTGCGACCTTCGCCTTCCCCCAGACCCTGGAGGATGCGGCGGCGCGCGGAGAGGGATCGGACTGAAGTGGTTCGCCGTTCGCCGTTCGGCGTCCCCGCCGGTGGTGAGACAGCCGTGCCGCGCGCCCTGACGGTGTCGAGCAGGACAGCAGTGGCGACCGCGGCGTGGGGAGTGGTGGCCGCACTCTGTGTCGCCTGCACCCCGTCGGCTGCTCCCGTGAGCGGAGCGGGGGCGCCGCCCTCGTCCCAGTCGGGGAGCGGCGACATGACGGGGCCCACCTCCGGAGCGGACACCGGGACCTCACCGACCCCCTCCCCGGGGACTCCCCGGAGTGACGACCCGCTGGTCGGATGGTCCCTGGAGCAACAGGTCGGGCAGCTCTTCATGGTCGGTGTCGATGTGAGCAAGCAGCAGGGCGCGAGCTGGGCCGTCGTGCGAGATCGGCACGTGGGCAATGTGTTCCTCGCGGGACGCAGCAACGCAACCCCGCAACAGGTGCTCGCCCTGGTGGGCTCCTTCACGGACCTGGTCAGTGAGGACACGACGCACTCCACAGCCATGCTGGTCGCGACCGACCAGGAGGGCGGAGCGGTGCAGGTCCTGCAGGGGCCCGGATTCACCCGCATTCCTTCGGCACTGGACCAGTCCGCGATGTCGGAGGGTGACCTCGAGCCGGCGGCGACGGTGTGGGGGACACAGCTCGCAGCGGCAGGCGTCAACCTCAACCTGGCGCCCGTCATGGACCTGGTCGACGGTGATCCCGCGGTGAACCCACCGATCGGGGCGTGGGGACGGGAGTACGGCAGCAGCGCCGACCAGGTGGTGGCGCAGGCCAACGCCTTCTCCCGAGGGATGCGAAGCGCGGGGGTGGCGGTGGCCGTCAAGCACTTTCCCGGACTGGGGCGGGTCGCGGGAAACACGGACACCACTGCCGGGGTCACGGACACCGTCACCACCCGTGACGATGTCTCGGTGGGGGTCTTCGCCCGGGGCATCGCGGACGGAGCCGAGATGGTGATGATGTCGACCGCCGTGTACGAGCGCATCGACGCGGACGTGCCAGCCGCGTTCTCGCCCGTGGTGGTCGGTGATGTGCTGCGGGGGGACCTGGGGTTCGGTGGTGTCGTCATCACAGATGACGTCTCCGCGGCCGCGCAGGTCCAGGCGTGGACCCCGGGGGAGCGAGCGGTGAGGGCCATCGATGCCGGCTGTGACCTCGTGCTGGTCTCGGCCTCCCCCGAACAGACCCCGGAGATGGTGGACGCCGTGGTGGCGCGCTCCCGACAGGACCCGGCGTTCGCCGACAAGGTGCGTGCGGCTGCGACCCGGGTCCTGGCACTCAAGGGAGGCATGCCGACTGCGCCCTGACCGGCTGCTTCCCCCTGGCAGACGGCGACCCCAGCCTGACAGACGTCGACCCCCGCCCCCGGGGAGGGGAACAGGGGTCGGGGCGTCAGCGTTCGCCGGAGGGAGTCAACCGGGGGAGTCCGCCGGGGGAGTTCGCAGGTCTGCTGGCGGGTCACCTGCAGGAGGCTGCCGCCCCGCCCGCTGCCTGCGGCCGGATCAGAGCCTGCTGCCGATGAGCTCGGAGAGCTCCACCAGGCGGTTGGAGAACCCCCACTCGTTGTCGTACCAGCCCAGGACCTTCACCTGGTTGCCGATGACCTCGGTCAGGGGTGCGTCGAAGATCACGGAGTGCGGGTTGCCGACGATGTCGTGGGAGACGATCGGGGCTTCGGAGTACGACAGGTAGCGGGACAGCTCCGGGGAGTCGGCAGCCGCGCGGAACGCCGCATTGACCTCCTCAACGGTGGTCGGGCGGGAGAGCACCGCGGTCAGGTCGGTGATGGAACCGACCGGGACGGGCACGCGCAGTGCGAACCCGGTGAGCTTTCCGTCCAGTTCAGGGATGATCCGACCGATGGTGCGGGCCGCACCCGATGAGGTCGGGATCGTCGAGACGGCCGCGGCACGTGCGCGACGCAGGTCCTTGTGGGGGGCGTCGTGGAGCTTCTGGTCACTGGTGTAGGCGTGGACCGTGGTCATGAGCCCGCTCACGATCCCGAAGGTGTCGTTGAGGACCTTGGCCATCGGCGCCAGGCAGTTCGTGGTGCAGGAGCCGTTGGAGAAGACGTCGGATCCTGCCACGTCCAGGTCGTCGGTGTTGACGCCCAGGACGAGGGCGGGCGCGTCCCCTGTGGCGGGCGCGGAGATGATCACCTTGCGCGCACCGCCCTGCAGGTGGGCGCGGGCCGTGGAGGCATCGGTGAAGTGACCGGTCGACTCGATGACGACGTCGGCCCCGACCTCGCTCCAGGGGATCTGGGCGGGGTCCCGCTGGGAGAAGACCTTGATCTCGTGCCCCTGGACCGTGAGGTGGTCGCCCTCGGCGGAGACGCCATCGAGGTGGCCGGAGATGGAGTCCCACTCCAGCAGGTCGGCCAGGGTGGCGACGTCGGTGAGGTCGTTGACGGCGACCACCTCGACGTCCGCATCATTCGCGAGGGCGGCCCGCAGGTAGGTGCGTCCGATGCGTCCGAAGCCGTTGATTCCGATTCGTGTCGTCATGATTGCTCCTCTTGTGGGTGGTTCGTGTGGGCAACCGGTGCTTCCGGCCGCCGGGAGTGCGCCGCGGACTCCAGGATCGCGACCATGCCGCGCAGCGCGGAGTCCATGGGCTCCTGTGACCCGCGTGCGCGGGAGAGGACGTAGCCGCCTTGGATGACCGCGGACAGGGTGTCCGCCAGTTCGCGGGCGTCGAGGTCATCGGGC
>JBQEKJ010000113.1:0-7306 GCA_052103835.1 Pauljensenia sp. | reverse complement strand
GATGCGTCGTCACCAGAGGCGTCAGCAGGAGCCGGGCGCTGGTCGCCCGACGGGTGGTTCAGGGGGACGTGACGAGCACGTCCCCGAAACGGGCGGCCCCCCCCTTCCGCGAACAGGGCGAGACAGGTGTCGTCGGTGGGGGGAAGGACGATGTCGGTGATGACCCTGCGACCCCCGTCGGCGAAGACTTCCACGGAGGAACGGTCGACCAGGATCGTCAGGTCGAGACTCCCGTCGCGCAGGGGCAGGGGGACGACGTGCTCGAGGCTGAACGCCTCGGAGAAGTTCGTGACCCCGGAGCCCGAGCGGTCCAGCGTCAGGGTCTGCCCGGCGGTGTCGTAGGTGAGGCGGGTTCCCTCATGGCCGTCGGTGCCCGTGCGCAGGACCAGTCCGGCGCTCGCGGCGTCCCCCGGGGTCAGGGTCGTGGAGATCAGTTGTCGGTCCGCGCAGTGGTCAGCGCCGAGGGAGCTCGTCGTGTCGGACACCTCGGTGTCCCCGATGGTCGCCCGCGTGCCCGTCCCGAGTGCGTCGAGTGCCTCGGGGGAGATCGTCGAGGTGAGGGTGAGTGTGTCCCCGTCGCGGACCAGGGCGAGGTCGCGGGGGATGGCCATGGCGCCCCGCCAGGGTGTCGTGGGGACATCTGCGGCATAGTCCCAGTTGCCCATCCATCCGATCGCGACCCGGCGTTCGTCGGGGGCGTGGGAGACGGTGGTCGCGGCGTAGAAGTCCGCGCCTCGGTCCACCCAGGGGAAGTCAGTGGGATCGGAGCCCTGTGGTGCCACGTCCTGGGGGGTGAAGGTGGTGCCGTCGAAGTCGCCGACGAAGTACTGCATGCCCGATCCCCCCGCGACCGAGCCGGGGTTGATGCTCAGCAGGAGCACCCACTTGTCCTCACCACCCTCGACCGGGAGTGGGAAGAGGTCCGGCATCTCCCACAGGACCGAGGGGTCCTCGGCGCCGGCCCCGATGCCGCGCACGTCACTGAGCCACTCCCAGTCCAGGAGGTCGTCGGACCGGTACAGCTTGACGACCCGGTCGTCCGCGACGACGGTGGCCATCACCCAGTGGTTGCCGGGGGCGTACCAGAAGACCTTCGGGTCCCGGAAGCTCTGGGACTCGGGCTCGAGGGTGAGCACGGGTTCCCCGCCCTCGTACTGCGTCCAGGTCCGGCCGTGGTCCGAGGAGTACGCGAGCGCCTGGGCCTGGGTGCCCGGCGGGTGCCCGGAGCCCTCCCCGTAGACCCTCGTGTACAGGGCCACCCATGCCGGCGCCCCGGGGGTGCCCAGCCCGGAGGTGTTGTCGTGGTCGATGACGATGGCTCCGGAGAAGTACTCGGTGTCCTCGGTGGCCTCCATCGCCACGGGGAGCTCGGTCCAGTTCACCAGGTCGGTGCTGGTGGCGTGGCCCCAGGACATGTCGCCCCAGAAGTTCCCGTTGGGGTTGTGCTGGTAGAAGAGGTGGTAGGTCCCGTCGTCGAACACCAGACCGTTGGGGTCGTTCATCCAGTTCTCGGCCGGGGAG
Source organism: Pauljensenia sp. (assembly GCA_052103835.1). GTDB lineage: Bacteria > Actinomycetota > Actinomycetes > Actinomycetales > Actinomycetaceae > Pauljensenia. Next base: position 5,785 of record JBQEKJ010000113.1, on the reverse strand, counting down.
AAGTGGGCTGCGGGGCGCCACTGGGGGGTTCCCAGTGCGGGCGACGCCGAGGTCCCCTCCGTGCTCCCGGAGGCCGCTCCCGATTCCGGTCCCGGGTCCTGGGTGCAGCCGCCGACGAGGGCGGCGCCGAGCAGTGCTGCGGCGACGACCGTGCGGGTGTGGCGGAGGCGGGTGGGACGGGGCACGATGCCCTCTCTCGGACTCGTCATGTGTGGCGCGGCCCCGCCCGGCCGCCTGGTGTCGATGGTCTCCCTGTGAGTGTCGGCTGGGTCACACGCCGTCGTCACCCGGACCCGGGTGGGCGGTCGGCGAACCGGATGAGATCTTGGGCCCTGTGCTACAGGGGTTGAAACAACGCTCCCACCTGCGACGACACGGAGCGTGCGCACGCACGACGCGCCGGCGGATGTCCAGAATGTGAGCTTTGTCACGTTGGCGTGTCGCCCGTCACCCCCTAGGGTCGCGAGTGGGGACACGAGCGTCATCCAGAGGACAGCACGCAATCTCATCACACAGAGAGGGATTCGACGTGACGTCTTCACTCACCGAACCACGACGTCGGCGCACGCGCGCCACCGGTTCGACACTTGCAGCAGTCCTTGCCCTGGGTGCGGCGCTCGCCATGGCACCCACGGCCTCCGCAGCCGAGGAACCCACGACGCCCACCACCCCGACCACGACAACGTCGGACACCGACCCGACGGACACGGCCGATGGGGCGACCCCGGGGGACGAGTCGCCGGGGGCGGGGGAGGACTCCGCCACACAGGACCAGAGCGGCACCCCACCGGGTGACGCCGACGCCGGAGCAGATCTGGTGGCACCCGGCGAGGAGCTCGCCCAGGGCCAGGATCAGCAGGCTGACGCGACGGAGGAGATCTCTCCCTTCGCCGTTCCGGGCTTCCCGGCACCGACGGTCCACACCCAGGAGGCGTTCGACCCGGCCGCCGCCTTCACCTCACGTTGGACGCGTGCCGACGCCCGCCAGATCAAGGCCATGTCGGATCCCGACGCACCCGGACGGATCGGGGACACCCCCGCCGCCAACTCCCTGCCGGAGGAGTACACGATGCCGTCGGTGCCGATCGGCTTCCCCGAGACGAACGGGGACGTGTGGGTCTGGGACACCTGGACACTCACCGACGGACGCTCGGACCAGTACAGCTTCAAGGGCTGGGAGATCGCGTTCTCACTGGTCGCCGACCGGCACGCCGGCTATGGCTTCGACGACCGGCACACCGAGGCCCGTCTGGGCTACTTCTACCGCAAGGCGGACATCCCCGCGGCCGAACGCCCCGTGAACGGCGGCTGGATCTACGGAGGTCACGTGTTCCCCGACGGGGCGTCGGGAGCGATCTTCGAGGACCAGTCCTTCAGCCACCAGACGGAGTGGTCGGGGTCGACCCGCATCCTCGACGGGAACAAGCTGCGCGTCTTCTACACGGCCGTGGCGTTCTACCGCAATCCTGACGGGTCCAATGTCAAGCCCTACGACCCGCGCATCGTCCAGAGCGAGGGGCGCATCTTCGCCGACGAGGACGGCGTGTGGCTCACGGGCTTCCGCGACCAGCACGACCTGCTCCAGGCCGACGGCACCTACTACCAGACCGGCGCCCAGAACGAGTTCTTCAACTTCCGGGATCCCTTCACCTTCGAGGACCCCGCCCACCCCGGCGAGACCTACATGGTCTTCGAGGGCAACACTGCCGTGGTCCGGGGGGAGCGTGCCTGCACCGTGGAGGACATGGGGTATGCCGAGGACGAGGACCCCGCCCTCGTCGAGACCCCCGATGAGGTCATGGACTTCGGGGCGAACTACCAGATGGCGAATGTCGGACTGGCGCGTGCCACCAACGCAGCACTCACGGAATGGGAGTTCCTCCCGCCGATCCTCTCGGCCAACTGCGTCACCGACCAGACGGAGAGGCCCCAGATCTTCATCAAGGACGGGAAGTACTACCTGTTCACGATCAGCCACAGGGGCACCTACGCCGCCGGCATCGACGGACCCGAGGGCGTCTACGGCTTCGTCGGGAACGGCATCCGGTCCGACTTCCAACCGGTGAACCGGGGGTCCGGTCTGGCGCTGGGAAATCCGACCAACCTCAACTTCGCGGGAGGGCAACCCTTCGCGCCGGACTACAACCAGCCCTTCGGGCACTTCCAGTCCTACAGCCACTACGTCCAGCCCGACGGTCTGGTGACCTCCTTCATCGACTCGATCGGCGGTGAGGGGGACTTCAGACGGGGCGGGTCCCAGGCTCCCACCGTCCGGGTGGACATCGAGGGGGACAGCGTCACCGTGGACTGGACGTACGGTGTCGACGGACTGGGTGGGTACGGGGACATCCCCGCCAACCGTGCGGCCGATGTCCCGGGTACCGCGGACCCACGCCCGACACCCTGACGGACACCCGACCAGGTCGCGATGACGTCCCCCGGGGCTCTGCCCCGGGGGACGTCACGTGGTCCGGGCGCGCCGGGAGGCCCGGCGTGGAGGTGGTCGACGATGATGGACGTGGGTCGATGACCGACCCCACCCCACCCCCCACACCCCACCCGCGTCCGCGTCCGCAGGAGCACCCATGACCGTTGACCACGCCGCCCAGGTCCTCGCACGTCTCAAGCGTCTGGAGGGTCAGTGGCTCCGTCCTGCGCTGGAGACCGAGCCCACCCCGGTCGCCCTCGCAGCCTGGGAGGCGCCCGGCGAACCGGTGCCGTTCGCCGAGGCGACCGCCCACGAGTACGTGCCCACCGCGACCGGTGATCCCTGGTCCCACCCCTGGGGCACCACCTGGCTGCACCTCACGGGCGCGGTTCCCGCCCACTGGTCCGGCCTCGCCCCCCGTTCGCTCCCCCAGCTGGTCATCGACCTCGGCTTCACGACTTCCGAGCCGGGCTTCCAGGCGGAGGGAACCCTCTACCGGGCCGACGGGACAGTGGTGCGCGGACTGGAACCGCTCAACCACCGACTGCGCCCGGAGGAGGGCGTGGACGGGAGCTTCGAGTACTGGGTCGAGGCCGCCTCGAACCCTGACGTCCAGAACTACGACTGGACCACGCCGAGCACGCTCGGCGACCCTGCCACTGCGGGGTCGCAGCCCCTGTACAGGCTCGGTCCCGTCGAGCTGCGCCTGCGTGACACCGAGGTCGAGGGCCTCCTGGCCGATCTTGAGGTGCTGCGCGGGGTGCTCGGTGTCCTCGACCCCACCCGCCCCCGCTTCGACGGCATCCTCCTGGCGCTCTCGCGCGCCATGGATGCACTCGATCCCGACGACGTCGCGGGATCGGCCCCCGCTGCGCGTGCTGTCCTGCGCCCCGCGCTGGAGCGCCACGCCGACGCCTCCGCCCACACCGTGCATGCCGTGGGCCACGCCCACATCGACTCGGCGTGGCTGTGGCCCCTGCGCGAGACCCGCCGCAAGGTGGCGCGCTCCTTCTCCAACGCCCTGGACCTCATGGACGCCGACCCCACCGTGGCCTTCGCCGCCTCCTCCGCCCAGCAGTACGCATGGCTGAAGGAGGACCACCCGGATGTCTTCGAGCGCATCAGGGAGCGCGTCGCGGAGGGCCGTTGGATCCCGGTGGGTGGCCAGTGGGTGGAGTCGGACCCCTACATGGTGGGTGGGGAGGCATTCATCCGCCAGTTCCTGGAGGGCACCCGCTTCTTCCGGGAGGAGTTCGGCACGGAGAGCGAGGGGGTCTGGCTGCCCGACTCCTTCGGCTACAGCGCGAACCTGCCCGGGATCGCCCGCCACATGGGGCGCGCCTGGATGCTGACGCAGAAGCTGTCCTGGAACGACACGAACACCTTCCCCCATCACACCTTCTGGTGGGAGGGCATCGACGGGACCCGTCTGTTCACCCATTTCCCGCCCGTGGACACCTACAACTCCCAGCTCACGCCCGCCGAGACGGACCGCGCACAGTCGGCGCTGCGACAGGGCGGGCGGGCCACCGTCTCCCTGGCACCCTTCGGGTGGGGCGACGGTGGTGGCGGGCCCACCCGCGAGCAGGTGGAGCGTGCCCACCGCCAGGAGGACCTCGAAGGGGTGCCCCACGTGCGCCTGTCCACACCGGGCGCCTTCTTCGCCGACGCGCTCGAGGAGGCGACGGGGGAGACGCCCGCGGCCCCGACCTGGCTCGGGGAGCTCTACCTGGAGAACCACCGCGGCGTGCTCACCTCCCAGCACCGTACCAAGCGTGGGAACCGTCGCTGCGAGCACCTGCTGCGGGAGGCCGAGCTGTGGGCCACCACCGCCAGTGTGCGCGAAGGTGTGACCTACCCCCACGAGCGGCTCCACGAGGCCTGGCGCACGCTGCTGCTCCTCCAGTTCCACGACATCCTGCCCGGGTCCTCCATCACCTGGGTGCACCGTGAGGCCGAGGAGATGTACGCGCGACTGGAGTCCGACCTGGAGGACCTCATCGCCTCGAGCCTGGACTCCCTGACGGGCCCCGGACAGGAACGTCTGCTCGTGAACTCCGGACCCTTCGCCCTCGACGGGGTGCGGTCGGGGGTCGTCGTGCGGGCGGGCACCGCACGCGCTGCGAGCAGGGGAGGCGATCTCGGGCCAGGCGTCGCGCCCGCTCCTGGCGCGTGTGCGGCCGCGCACGTCACCCCGACCACCACACGCGCTGCCGCACTCGTGGTCGCCGACGGGCCCGGTGGCACCACGGTGGTGGACAACGGGGTCCTGCGACTGGTCGTGGGCGCCGACGGGCTGGTGACCTCGCTGGTGGAACTGTCCTCGGGTCGGGAGCTGGTCCCGGCCGGCGAGACACTGGCCCGCCTCCACCTGCGTCGTGACATCCCCTCGGACTGGGACGCCTGGAACACGGACCTGGCCGATGTCGACTCCGGGGAGATCCTCACCTCGGCGGAGTCCGTCGAGGTCACAGTGGACGAGGGCGGTGCCCTCGTGCGCGTGGTCCGCCGCCACCGCGCCAGCACCTTCACCCAGGAGCTGCGCCTGGGCGTCGGCTCCAGGAGGCTCGACATCACCACGGAGGTCGACTGGCACGAGCGTCACAAGCTGCTCAAGGTGGAGTTCCCCCTGGCCCTGCTGGCAGACCACGCCCAGTCGGAGGTCCAGTTCGGGCACGTCACGCGCCCCATCCACACCAACACCTCCTGGGACGTGGCGCGCTTCGAGACCGTGGCCCTGCGGTGGGTGCGGGTGGCCGAGGGCGACTTCGGGGTGGCCGTGGGGAATGCGGAGACCTACGGGCACTCCTTCCGGCGCCTCCACGGCGCGGACGGGCCCTTCGTCGAGGTCGGGGAGTCGCTGCTGCGTGCCCCCACGGCACCCGACCCCGATGCGGACCAGGGGCACCACGTCCTGCGCACCAGCCTGGCCGTCGGCGCCTCCACCGGGGACGCGGTGCGCGAGGGCTACCGACTGAACCTCCCCCTGCGCACCGCGACGGGTTCCCGGGAGGTGCCCGCACTCGTGTCGACCACGGGGGGCAGTGGCGTCATCGAGGCGGTGAAGATGGCCGAGGACGGGTCGGGCGACGTCGTCGTGCGCCTCTACGAGTCGTTGGGCCAACGAGGGCGGACCACGGTGGAGCTCGGCTTCCCGGCCGACACGGTCCTGGGCGTGGACGGGACCGAACGCCCGCCCGCCGCCCCGTCAGCGGATGTGCCCGACGGGCGGGTTCCCGACCGGACCGCGTCGACGCCCGGCTGCGACGGGCCGCGACCCGCGCACGTCGAGTGGGTGGAGGGCACGCAGGACGTCGAGGTGGAACTCGGTCCCTTCCAGATCGCCACGGTGAGGAT
>JBQEKJ010000112.1:4446-7313 GCA_052103835.1 Pauljensenia sp. | reverse complement strand
CAACTTGAGGGCGACCACTCCCAGTCGCACCTGCAGACTCTCACGCGTCAGCCCCGGCAGCGCAGGCCGGGCCCGGAGGATCAGCGGATGGGGATGTCGGTGACGCGGAAGAGGAAGTAGTGCGCCTGGATCCCCTTGAGGACCTGCTTGTAGTCCGACACGTCGAGCACGGCGGACCCGGCCGCCATCCGCGGCCAGACGACAGGCACCACCAATGATTGGCCGGGCTCCAGCGTTGCAGTCTGGTCGGGGACGACGGGCGTGTAGGGCGCACCGTCGATGGAGTAGTCCACGGGGAAGAAGCGCTGACCACCCTCCAGCAGGGTCAGACCGGACGGCATGTTCATCTGGTTGGGTTCGGACTCACCGCGCGGGGTGCTCAAGGTCATGGCACGCAACGAGTTCATCACCAGAGAGTTCGTCTCGTCACCGGTGTTGGTGAGAATCACGTCCCCGACCAGGTAGCGCCCACGCGTGCGCAGCTCCGCCACGTCGATGTGAATCTCCTCGCCGTTGTCGTTGGTGGCGGTCACCCCCTCCGAGGCCATCCCCACGGGCCCCTCCGGCTCGGGCAGGCCCACACTCTCACTGCCCTGGATGACGACCTGCTGAGAGGTGTCCTGGGGAACCACCAGCACCTCCACCCGGCGATTGGCGGCGCGCGCCTCCGCAGTGGACCCCGCCATCCGCGGCTCCGACTCCCCCTTGCCCTGGACCTCGACGGTGAAGGCCTCCAGATCGGCAAGCTCCGCGAGCTTCGACCGCACGGCTTCCGCGCGGCGCTCCGAGAGCGCCTGGTTGTAGTCGTCCGTGTCGACGTCGTCGGTGTGACCCACGATGGTGACAGCACCGCTCTCGATGCTCTCCAATTGGGCGGCAACCTGGCGGAGCTCCGCCTCCGCTCCCGCCCCCAGGGTGTCCTGGTCGGTGTCGAAGAGGACGTCGGAGTTGAGATTGATGTCGACCCGCTCGGGAGTGACCTCGATGTCCTGACTGTCGTTGGTGGCCAGCGCGAAGGACTCCAGACCGGCCTTGCGCAGGTTGAGCTTCTGACCTGCCAGACCGATCTCGTCCTCCGCGGCGTCGAGCGCAGCCACCGAACGGATGTCGGAGGTGGCTGACGGGAGCACAGCCTCCTCCACCACGGGCACGTCCTCCACGAGTCCGACGCTGGGCACCAGGATGTCCACGGCATCACGCTCCTGGGGGCCGTAGACGGAGTAGGCGGCGTAGGGCGGGTCCTGGGCCACCGGGGAGATCTCCAGCGTCGCCTCGTCGTCGCTCTTCGGATCCTCACCGAGACGAACCGGTTCCTCCACCGTGCCTGCATCGAGGTCGAGCATGGGGAAGCGGTAGGTACCGCGGAACGGATGCGCCCCCCAGTGCTCCCGCCTGTTGAAGTCCGCTGCCTCGGCTCCGTCGGGGAGCACGACCTCCAGCACCAGGACCGAGTGGTCGCCCCTGTTGACCACCGGCCCGATGCGGGCGGTCACCTCGCTCGTCGCGGTCTGAATCACTCCCTCGACGAAGAGCTCCCCTCTCCTCGACGCACCGGTCCCGCCCTCGTCGGTGCTGCCGGACTGGGCCGCACCCGAGGGGACACCCGACTGGCCTGACTGCTCACCGGAAGCGGCACCTCCTCCCGTGCAGGCGGTCAGCGCAAGCGCGGCGGTGGCGATGAGGGCGGTCAATGCGGGAAGGGCAAGGGGCGAGCGGCGGCGCGTCATCGGCGGTCCTCTTCCGGGTGTCGACAGGGCATGCGGTCAGGGATCGTTCTCCATGCACCCTAACCGGCATTCCCACGATCGCGCCCGACGAAGGGATACAGGGAAGGGTGACGGGCTCGGGCGCCCCCGCCAGCGCGGCGGCATCCCGCTCAGCCCGGGCGATCATCCAGTGCTCCGCCGGACGACCACCACAGGCGCCATCTGAACGAAAAACCCCGGGACCACTGGGGTCCCGGGGTCTCACCGCGGAGGATGGGGGATTCGAACCCCCGAGGGCTTGCACCCAACACGCTTTCCAAGCGTGCGCCATAGGCCACTAGGCGAATCCTCCGAGGCGCGTGGATCGCACGCGCGCTGGACCATGTTAGCGGGCCGAGCACCGAAAAGGCCAACCGTCCCGCCCTCGTCCCTGGTGCGATGGGTCACCGTGACCACTGACGACCTGTCCCCTCCGAGCGAGGCGCCGGGGCACAGGAGGCCCGGGCCGGTCCGCTGTGACCCTTCCTGTTGCCGCGCACCCAGCATTCCTTCAGGCTGGCCCCACGAGACGACACACCCTCACCGCAGCCCTGTCCGCCCTCGTGCTCGCCGCCTCACTGGCCGCCTGCAGCAGCTCCTCCGAGGAGTCGGGCACTCCTGCCTCGGGCAACGCCGGGGCCAGTACCCAGCCGGAGGCCACTGCTCCCGCCTCCACTGCCGACTCCTCCCAGTCGACGGAGGAGGGCTGCACGGCCCTGGAGACGGAACTCGAGGACATGGCCGAGAAGTACAAGGACATCGACACCTCCGACCAGGCGGCAGCCCTGGAAGCCGTGGGCCAGATGATGGAGGACATGAAGGGCATCGGGGGGACCGTGACGAACCCCGAGGTCAAGACCGCTTGGGACGGGTACATCGGCGCCTACGCCTCCCTGTCCGAGTCGACCTCGGCGGGAACCTCCCCGCAGTCAGGAGCCGATGAGGCACTCGCCCGCCTCCAGGAGGCCTCCCAGCAGATGGAGGAGTCCATGACGACCCTCCAGGGGCTGTGCCCGAAGTTCCAGGAAGCGGCGAACCAACTGGATGGTTCCACCTCCGACAACTGACCGGGCCCCGCGCGTCACTGCCGGGATCAGAAAGGGGCAGGTCAGGACTGGAGGG
>JBQEKJ010000112.1:0-4436 GCA_052103835.1 Pauljensenia sp. | reverse complement strand
CGGAGGGCTGGAACAGGCCGGCGAGCACGTCGCGGTACAGGCGCGACAGCTCGTTCCTCGAGTAGTAGGAGGACCCGCCGCACGCGCGCACGGCCTGCTCCACGGCCCGCAGCGACGCCTCGGCCGCGGCATTCTTCGCGGCCGAGAGCTGGGGCATCCAGACGGGCCCCCGGTCCACGCCCGCCTCGATGTCGCGGGCGAGCTCGCGGATCTGGGGCCCGACCGCATTCATGGCGAGCGCGGCGTCCGCGATGCGCCAACGGATGTCGGGATCGTTGGCGTACACCGTCTGGTTCTTCACGGACCGGCGCGTACGCACGTGCTCGGCAGCGACCTCCACTGCACGCTCCCCCACCCCGGAGTAGGTGGCAGCCAGGAGGATCTCGAAGTTGGAGAAGATCCCGAAGACCACCGGGTCCTTCGAGGGGCCGGGCTCCGTGCGGGTCAGGACCTGCGGCTCGGGGGCGTGTGCGCCCTCCAGCACGGTGGTGTTGGACTGGGTGGCGCGCATCCCCAGTGTGTCCCAGTCGTCCTTGACGGTGAAGCCCCCGTCCTCGCGGTGCAGGATCGCGAAGACCGAGTGCGGACCGTCCTCCCCGGAGTCGTCGCGCCCGAAGGTCAACAGCCGGGTCCACACCGGCGCCAGTGAGGTGAAGATCTTGGTGCCGGTGAAGGAGTACCCGCCCTCCCCGTCCGGCTCGGCGAGGGTGATGGATCCGAAGAGGACCAGGTCGTTGCCGGGTTCGGAGATCCCGAAACCGAAGAGTTCCCCCGCTGCGGCGTCGCGCAGGATCAGTTCGCCCCGCGGGTTCCCGTTGCGCACCAGGTGACGTCCCAGGCCGACGATGATCTGGTGCATGTTGATGCCCAGTGCCGTGCCGGGCGCGGCCTTGGCCAGGCGCGTCTGTTCGGCGGCAATCTGTTCCAGGGTCAGACCCGCGCCCCCGAACTCAGTGGGCACGAACGCGGCCAGGTAGCCGGCGTCGCGCAGGTCGGCCAGGTCGTCGTCGGGAAAGGAGTTCTCCGCGTCGTGACGCGCGGCGCGCGCATGGATCGTGGACAGCAGCTCGTCGCTGAGGAATCCCACCATTGTCTCCTTGGTAGCGTGTTCAGAACCGTGCAGGACCGTGCAGGACCTTGGTCGCACATCGACCTCCTCCACCGTATCCGCTCGAGGCTCGCTCACCCGCCCTCGCGCGCCCGGCCCCGACGAGGGCGACCCGGCCGCTCCGGCGAGGGCGTGAGGCGGGGGACACCTCCCGTTCGGGAGCACCTCGCCAGCCATCGGTCGAGTAGGTTGGACCCGTGACCCAGGAATCGCCCAGACTCTCGCCGCGCCAGCGCTATCTCGAGAACCGCCAGCGCAAGCAGAACCTCACCTTCTCCGTGATCTTCTCGGTCATGGCCGTCCTGGTGATCACCAGCCTCCTGTCAATCCTGGGCCTGGTGAGTCTTCCCCTGCCCTCCGGCTTCTCCGACGGCGGCAAGTATGCCGGCGAGGGCGACGTGCCCTGTCCCTCCGCTGCGACCGCGCCGCTGGATCCCGCATCGATCACCGTGCAGGTGCTCAATGCGACGTCACGTGCTGGTCTGGCCGGTGATGCCAGCGCCATGCTTGAGAAGGCAGGTTTCCAGACCAAGGAGGTGGGCAACGCCTCCTCCGAGTACGCCGGAGCCGTGGAGATCGACGCGGGCCCCCGGGCAGTGGACGCGGCCTACACCGTCGCCCGGTACTTCTCCGAGTCCAGGGTCACCCTCACTGACTCCACCGACACCACCGTCACCGTGGTCCTCGGCGGTTTCTATGACGGGGCACTCTCGGACGAGGACCTGCAGGAGGTCTCCCAGGACGTCTCCGCGTTGTCCGGGCCCGCGACCTGCCTCCCACTCGATCCCGAGGGGTCCGGCTCCGAGTCCGGTGAGCAGTCAGGCGAGTCCGGACAGTCGGGCAGCCAGTCAGGAGCCCAGTCCGGGCAGTGAGAAGGGTGCCGACGCATCCTGACCGACCCGCAGGTCCCGTAGCACCCACCGACTGCTGACTGCTGACTGCCGCACCCTGCCAAGACCGAGGCCCGTGCCGCACCCGCCGCACCCTGCCGCACCGAGCGACGGGGCCCCACGCACTGCGCGATCGCGCCCCCGCCCCCGACGCAGTGACGAGAAGCGAGCGGTCGGGAGGCGGTGGCGCGGAGCCGCGGCAGACAATGTGGTGCTCCATTGACGAGGGCGTCTCCCACAAATGGCTCTGACCTGCAGCAATGAACTCATCAGGCGCACGAGAACAGCCCGCCCACGCCACATTGTCTGTCGTCGGGGTCGGTCAGGGTACCGGCGCCGCTGGCGAGGGTCCACAACCGACGGTCTTGAGGGGTCGGGAGTTCCAGCTCCCCACCCCCGTCCGCCACGCTGGGCGCGATGCGCACAGCCGCCGCGGTGCACACAGCCACACAGCCACACAGCCGCCACTCTGGGCGCGATGCGCACAGCTGCACAGCGACCACGCTGGGCACGGTGGGGCAGTCGAGGGCTCACGGACCCGTCGTCCGACCGCCCGGACGACCTGCTGGACGTCGAGCTCAGTTGCCCGGTGTCTCCCCTCCCGCACCGGCGACGGTGACGCCACCTGCCTTGCGTCGCTTGGCATAGGGCTCGGACTCCAACTCGGAACCCGAGGGGGCCGAGGCGGGTGTCGCGGCCTCCAGGTTGGTGCCACGCAGCTTCGAGACCCACTTCATGCCGTGGTAGATCACCACTGCGGCCCCGGTACCCAGTGCGATCCCACCGAAGGTCATCCCGCCGGGGGACCAGGTGAAGTCTGCGATGGCGACGATCAGTGCGACGGCTGCAGTGTTGAGGTTCACCGGGTTGGAGAAGTCGACCCGGTTCTGGACCCAGATGCGCACACCCAGCATGCCGATCATGCCGTAGAGCACCGTGCCAGCGCCCCCCAGGACACCGTCGGGGATGGTGGCGATGACAGCGCCGAACTTCGGCATCATGGAGAGCACGAAGGCGACGCCCGCTGCCACGACGTAGGCGGCGGTGGAGTACACACGGGTGGCGGCCATGACGCCGATGTTCTCGGCGTAGGTCGTCGTGCCCGACCCGCCACCGGAACCTGCCAACATGGTCGAGACCCCGTCGGCGAAGAGGGCCCGCCCCGTCAGGTGGTCCAGGTTCTGCCCCGTCATCGCCGAGACGGACTTCACGTGTCCGACGTTCTCGGCAATGAGTACGAAGACGACGGGGATGAACAGGCCCAGTGTCGAGGGGTCGAAGGCCGGGGAGTGGAACTGGGGCAGACCGAACCAGGCGGCGTCACTGATGGCAGTGAAGTCGACCTCACCCTGAAGGCAGGCCACCGCGTATCCGATCAACACACCGAAGAGGATCGACAGGCGCCCGAGGATCCCCTTGAAGAGCACGGTGATCAGGCAGATCGACACGATGGTCACCACGGCCGTGACCGGCCCCTCCTTCACCCAGTTCCACGCTGCCGGCGCCAGGTTGAAGCCGATCAGGGCGACGATCGCGCCGGTGACGACGGGCGGCATGATCGCATCGATCCAGCGCACCCCCGCGAAGTGGACGACGATGCCCACCACGGCCAGGGTCGCGCCCGTGGCGATGATGCCACCGAGTGCGTACTCCTGCCCCAGGGTCTGGGAGACCGCCAGGATGGGTGCGATCAGGGCGAAGGACGAGCCCAGGTAGGACGGCAGGTGGCCTGCGGTGATCAGGAAGAAGAGCAGGGTGCCGACAGCGGAGAAGAACAGCGTCGTCGAGGGAGGGAAGCCGGTGATCAGGGGGACCAGGAAGGTCGCACCGAACATGGCGACCACGTGCTGGGCGCCGATGCCGAAGGTCCGCGGCCAGGAGAGGCGCTCGTCGGGGGCGACGACCTCGCCCGGGGGGATGGAGTGCCCGTCACCGTGGAGCTTCCAACGGAACAGGGCGTGGCTCGAGTCGCTCATGTGCGACGTCTCCGATCAGTCAATGGCTGGGCCGATGTACCGGTCGGAACCTCAGGATAGACGAGGGCGGGCCCATGCCCACAACCCATCCGAAAGCTGGTCATGCCCTTGAACAGACACGACATTGACCCTGTGATGACTCTCACCGGAACCGTCAGCTGCTGTGTCATGCTGGGGACCGGACCACGGGAGGACCAATGGATCACGACGCCTTCAGGCCGCCGGGCGACACCCGCCACACCGACGCGCCCTCGCCCGCACCCGCCGCCCCGCCGGTCACAGCATCCGCGACTGCCGTGCACACGGGTACCACCACTCCGCCCGTTCCGCCCTCCGCCGGATCCCCACCCGAGCCCGCCACACCACGTCCCCACCCAGCCACGCCAGACATGACACCGCGCCCCCCCCCCCCCCGGCCCCGCCCCCCCCCCCGCCCCCCCCCCCGCCCCCGCGCCCCGGGGG
>JBQEKJ010000111.1:0-7346 GCA_052103835.1 Pauljensenia sp. | reverse complement strand
ACGCCCGGAGTGGATCTCCTCGACCAGTGCCCGGACGACGTTCGGCGGCACCCTCGTCGGGGCGACGGATCCGCCGCCCCGACCCCACGGACCATGCGCAGCCGTGCCGGGCCTCCCCGAGAGATGTGGGAAACCCGCCGATAGGGTGGGAGCGCGGTTGTCGCCGGCCCGAGCGCCGGGCTGCGGCGCCCCGGAGGAGCAGGCACGTGACTGAATCACACGCACCACGCCAGGATGAGGAGTCCCGCACCCCACCCCAGACGCGATCGTCGCTGGTCGTCGTCTCCAACCGGCTCCCGGTGGAGGGGAGCCGCGACGAGGCGGGCGAATGGCACTGGGAACGCTCCCCGGGCGGCCTCGTCACCGCACTGGAACCAGTGGTGGAACGCAGTGGCGGGGTCTGGATCGGCTCACTGGGGATCGCCGACGAGTCGATGGAGCCCTTCGAGACAACCGGCACCACTCTGGGCCGTCCGTTCACCGTCGTCCCCATCACGCTCAGCGAGGACGAGACGCAGCGCTACTACGAGGGATTCTCCAACGCCTCGCTGTGGCCGCTCTACCACGAGGTCATCGCCCCGCCCCAGTACCACCGCGACTGGTGGGAGTCCTACCGCACCGTTAACCGACGCTTCGCCCAGGCGGTGGCCGATGCCGCTGAGCCCGGGGCACGCGTGTGGGTGCAGGACTACCAGCTCCAGCTGGTCCCTCGTATGGTGCGCGAACTGCGCCCGGACGTCTCCATCGGTTTCTTCAACCACATCCCCTTCCCACCTCCCGGCATCTACTCCCAGCTGCCGTGGCGGCGCCAGATCCTCGAAGGACTCCTCGGTGCCGACCTTGTCGGGTTCCAACGCGCGGAGGACGCCCGCAACTTCGCCCAGACGGTGCGCCGCCTGCTCGGCTACACGGTGCACCACGGCATCATCGAGACCCCCGCAGGCGCCGAGTTCGGCGGCGAGGCGGCCGGATCCGGCCCCACCGACACCTCCGACCGGGGAGCCGAGACCACCAGACCCGTCAGCTTCGGCGCGTTCCCCATCTCGATCGACGTCGCTTCCTTCGCCGAACTTGGGCGCGACCCCCAGGTCCGCGCACGAGCCCGGGAGATCCGCCGCGAGCTCGGCAACCCGAAGACCGTCCTGCTCGGCGTCGACCGCCTGGACTACACGAAGGGCATCCGGCACCGGATCAAGGCCCACGGCGAGCTCCTCGCCGAACACCGCATCGACGTGGAGGACACCGTCATGGTGGAGATCGCGGTCCCCAGCCGCGAGCGCGTCCAGACCTACCAGGACCTGCGCGATGACATCGAGCTGGCGGTCTCCCGCATCAACGGGGACTTCTCCACCGTCGGGCACACCGCCATCAACTACCTGCACCGCTCGCTGCCGCGCCGCGAGCTCGCGGCCTTCTACCTGGCCTCCGACGTGCTGTTGATCAATGCGCTGCGGGACGGGATGAACCTCGTGTGCAAGGAGTACGTCGCCACCCGCGTCGACAATGACGGGGTGCTGATCCTCAGCGAGTTCGCCGGCGCCGCCGACGAGCTCCGCCAGGCCCTGCTCATCAATCCCCATGACATCGACGGGGTGAAGGCCCAGACCCTGCGCGCCATCCGCATGCCCGAGCGCGAGAGGCGCAGCCGCATGCGCTCCCTGCGGCGCACCGTGGCCCGCAATGACCTGCAGCGCTGGACCCGGGACTTCCTCGACCGCCTCGACGAGGCGGCGACCAATGCCCATCTCGCCGCCGGGAGCGCGAACAGGAGCGGGGTACGCATCGCGGCAGGTGCGGACGAGGGCGGCCCCACTGTCCCGGAGACCGGGCTTTCGGGAACTGCTCCCGGCGAGGAACACTCCACACCAGCCGGGAGCGCCCATGGCGCCTGATCCACGGGAACCTGCACGGTCGCACATCGGCGCCTCTGCGGGTGGCACCCTCGGGACGGCCGACATAGGATCCGACGCGACCGCTGGGACCGGGCACACCGGCGAGAGCGTCCATGCCGAGAAGAGCGCGCACACCGGCGGGCCCCACACCGGTCCAGGCATGCGGAGTCATGGCTCCGGCACTGACCTGGACCGCACGCTGGCAGATGCTCTCGACCGCATCGCGCAGGTGCCGCGCCTGCTCGTGGGGCTCGACTTCGACGGGACCCTGGCACCCTTCCGGGTGGATCCCTCGACCTCGCGCGCGACGCCGGCCTCGATGGATGCGCTGCGCCGCCTCGCGCGCCTCCCCGACACCGTCGTCGCGCTCGTCTCGGGGCGCGCCCTGGCCTCCCTCACCGAGGTCGCAGAGGCACCCGAGGGGACAGTACTGGTGGGTTCGCACGGACTGGAGACGCGCCTGGGCGACGGCACGACCGTGCCTGTCGGGCTCGACGACACCCAGCGGGCCGCCCTCGTCGAACTGGACCAACGTGTGTCCACCCTGGCGGCAGGTGTGCCGGGGGCCTGGGTCGAGCGCAAGCCGAGCTCCGTGTCGCTGCACACGCGCGCCATGGAGGACGCGGCGCTTGCGGAGTCCTTGGAGGAGCGGGCTCGTGCGGCGGCGGAGGACCTCTCCATCGCGGGCGACCTCGCCACCGACGCGCCCCGGGTGGACGTCCTGAGAGGCAAGCGGGTCGTGGAGCTGGCCGTGCTGCGCGGCGACAAGGGACGCGCGCTGGAGCTGCTGCGTGAGCGGGTGGGCGCGGACGCCGTGTTCTACGCGGGTGACGACACCACCGATGAGCGGGCCTTCCGGGCGCTGGGACCCGACGACATCGGGGTGCACGTCGGCGACGGTCCCACTGCCGCGTCACACACAGTGGCGGGCATCGAAGCGGTCCCGCACGTGCTCGCCCGGCTCGCCGATGTGCGGGAGTGGGCGCGCTCGGCCTCCCTCTAGAGTCGGCACCATGAACCTGTTCAGGGAGTCGATGCGTGCGAGGCTGCTGACGAGTCTGGCCGCAGGGGTGCTCACCGCCGTGGTGGTGGGCACGGGCGGCCACCTCGCCCTGGGGTTGATGGGTGGATGGGTGGTGGCCGCGGGACTGTTCACGCTGTCCACGTGGTTCCTGGTCTTCCGCCTCGACGCCGAGGGGACGCGCCGACATGCCACGGACAACGATCCGGGCCGCGGTATCGACGACACGGTCCTGATCCTGGCGTGCCTGGCCAGCATCGCAGGGCTGATGCTCCTGTTGGTCCTGACGCGGCGCACGGACGTGGTGACCAGTGCCGTGCTCGGGGTGCTGGGGATCCTGGCGTCCTGGTCAGCGGTGCACACCCTGTTCTGCCTGCGCTACGCCCACGCCTACTACGCCAGTGGCGGCGGAGTGGACTTCAACGGCGACACCGCCCCCGACTACCGCGACTTCGCCTACCTCGCCTTCACCCTGGGCATGACCTTCCAGGTCTCCGACACGAACCTGGCCACCAAGGAGCTGCGTCGCATGGCGTTGAACCAGGGGCTGATCTCCTACCTGCTGGGCACCGTGGTGGTCGCCTCGACGATCAACCTGCTGAGCCAGCTCATCGCGGGGTGAGACCGGGCGGCGCTCGACGCGGCCTCGATCTGGGCACGCGCCGACATCCCGGAGACCGGCTCTCCTCGACCGCCAGGGGGAGGTGTCGGTCCTGGAGTCCCTTGTCGGGCTCACATCGGGGTCGGCTGGGCACCCGGGACGAACCAGACGGCTCGTGGGTCCTTGGGTGATCGTCCCTGCCAGTTGACGACTCCGGCATCCCGAAGGGCATGGAGCGCACGCAGCGCGGTCGGCCGCGCGATCCCCATTCCCGAGGCGATGTCGCCGGTTCCCAGTGGACCCACGCTGCGCAGCAGTCCGACGATCTCGACGGCTGGACCCGGGAGCTTCCTGGCCACCTGCTCAGGAACTGCAGACGCCGCATCCAGTGTCACGATGACACTCTGCGAAGTCTGCACGTACGTGGGATCCGCCAAGCTCGCATCCCTCATCCCGGAGACCATACGACGAATGCCCTCCCCGAGTTCTTGGGTGACTCCGAGGTCGGCACACACCCGGGCGATACGCGGGTTCCGGGCATAGCGCGCGATCCCCAAGGGCTTGCTCGGATCGGCCAGTCCCGGGAATCTTCCGGGACTGGAGACCTCGATCCGATGAGGGAACACCGACACCCTGACGTGATCTCCGACCATCGAGTAAGAGCGGTGGACCACGGCGTTCACCAACGCCTCCAGCCACACGTCCCGTGGGATCACGTCCACGTCACCGAAGGTGCCGTCAGTCCTCAACGCCCGTCGCCTCGGTGCCCACTCCTCCATGAGATCGCGTGCCTCCTGGATCATGTGGGGTATGGAGCCGTCGATTCGCCGATCACCGTCCGCAGCCATGTTCTGACGCGCACCGACGCCAGCTTCATCCTCGCGATATCGCAGAACCCGCACCACCGCTTGGGGCATGACTTCCTGGGGATGTCTCCCCAGCAACAACAGGGCAGCCACCGTGATCCTGCCGTCCAGAGTGAGAAGGCTCCTGGCGCGCAGCACGTGCTCGTCGTCGCTCTCCGTTCCCATCCTTCGACGCAGAACCGCGATCTGCTCCGGATCCAGGGCGTCCCACGCGACACCGACCCCTTCTGCTTCGTAGGAGCGGGCAGAGCGATCGTAGACAAGCTCCTGCCACTGGGCTCGATCCAGGGTGATCGTGGAGTCACCCATGCGAACGAAAGATCGCCCATCGGACCGTTCGTGGGCATTGTGACTGGGAGGGACCGTGAAGACGAGTAGGGAGTCCTGCTCACCCTGCACATTGATGACGGGGATTTCCCGGGCACTCGCCCTCACGGGAGGTGCCACGCGCGTCAACGGCACCTGTCGGAGGCGGTTGACCCGCGTCTGGAAATGACGCATGCCCTCCACGACACCATCGTGGAGACCGATGACGACCGTGCCGCCTTCGGCGTTGGCCATCCCGATCAGAGCCTTGGCCAGCGAGTTGTCATCCACCCTCGAGGACTTGCGCTCGTACCACTGGTTCTCAGGAACCAGCGCGAGCGACGAACCGCGTTGGGCAGGAGGAAGGGCGAGGAGCTGCTCGACGTCGTCGACACTCATGCTCGAACTATAACATTTTTATAGTAGAGAGAGTGTCTGCCCTGAGGTACGTCCTGTGACCGCCACTTTTCCGCATGTCCACAACGGATTCCCAGTCCCATCGTTGATGGGCGGTACATGAACACATGCATTGAGAGTCCTCATCGAACACCGCCTCGGTGGGCCTTGAGGAGGATTGCCCCGCAGGAACCATGACCTCCTTGTCGGGACCCAGCCACCAGTGGCCGGCTCCGGGACGAGGAGGGCTTTCCTCTGTGCGAGAGGTCTGCGTTGCGCGCACCGTCGTGGGTGAGAGTGCGCACATCGGGCGTCCACCGTCCGGTCCCGTTCCTGGGCACGAGGGCGCGCCTTGGGTCTGTCCGCCCTCGTCAGGGGCCATTCCCGCCATCCGCCCCGGGGACGGTGCCGGGCCACGGGCTGCGAGCGGGCACGCCCTCGTTCACCTGCGGGACACTGCACCGCCACCGGCGGTCGTGACAATCCGGACGTCCGACTGCCGCCCCCCACGGTGCGGTACCGCGCGACCCGGAAGATCCCATGACACCGTCACAGAGCCACCCTCACACCAACCGCCGCACACCCCGCACGTGCCGTACCGTCGTCGCCCTGACCGCGACCCTGGGAGTCACGGCCGGCGCGGTCATCCTCCCCCTCCCAGCGCAGGCGGAGGAGAGTGCCCCACCGAACACGCTCCACCTCAGCTCGAAGCAGCCCTACGTGGAGCCCTCTGCCTCGGACATCGCCGCCTACTCCGCGGCCCCCACCGGGTACACGGTCGTCCAGACGCAGTCCCTGCGCCGCCACGGCTCCCGGGGCCTGTCCTCCTACAAGTACGACGCGCTGCTCATGCAGATGGCCCTCACGGCGGATGCCGAGGGTGCCTTCGTGTCGCCGCAGGTGCGCGACGCCTTCTTCGCCGACCTCGAGGCGATCACGGCAGCCAATGTCGACAACGGCTACGGGATGCTCACCGGGCAGGGCGTCCAGCAGCAACAGGGGATCGGGATCCGCGCCTTCGAGCGCAACCGGGCGCTCTTCGCCTCGGCGGACCTCGCCGGTGACCCGATCACGGTCGAGTCCTCCGGGGAGGCCCGCGCCACCGAGTCCGGGGCCAGTTTCGTCTCCGGATTGGTCGAAGCCTCCGAGGGCGCCCTGGCCGACAACGTCTCCGCCATGGGGAGTGCCCCGGACCTGCTCTACTTCCACAAGCTCGCGAACCCGGACGGGAGCCAGAAGGAGCCGGGGACGCCCGCCCACGACCTCGCCTCCGCCTACCAGGACTACATCGGGGCCCAGACCGATGACGGAGGCACCATCGCCGCCGCCATCGACTTCATCGAGGCCCAGCCCCGCAGTGAGGAGAGTGCCCGCGACCTGCTCTCGGGCATCTTCACGCAGGAGTTCATCGACAGCATCGGAACCGATGGACATGTCTGGTACAACACCGCCGACGGGTCGAAGAGCGGTGCCGTGAACTGCGCCCCCGACGCCGATCCCGCCCAGGATCCCGACGCCTGCGGTGAGGCGTCGAAGAAGATCAAGACGCCCGTCGATGCCGCGATGGACCTCTACAACCTCCTGATCATCGGCGCCGACATGGAGGCCGAGAACACCGGCGCCCACTCCTTCGACTTCACGAAGTACTTCGCAGGCCACGAGGCCGACACCGAGTGGTTCGCCTACCTGCTCGACGCGGAGGACTTCTACGAGAAGGGCCCGAGCCTGGAGGGCCACGACGAGACCTACGTGCTCGCCGAGCCACTGCTGGAGGACTTCTTCTCCGCGATCGACCAGCGCGTGTCGGGGGAGGGGGCAGCGGCCACCTTCCGCTTCGCCCACGCCGAGACGATCATCCCCTTCTCCGCCCTCATCGCCACCCCGGGGTCGGCCCAGCACGCGCCCGACGTCGCGGAGCCGCAGACCATGGACGACGTCTACACATATGAGAACAACGAGTGGCGCGGCGAGACGGTGACCCCGATGGCGGCGAACATCCAGTGGGACGCCGCGGCTCGGGAGGGGATCGACCCGACGACGGGCGCGGCCTACACGCCGGTGCTGCGCATGCTGCTCAACGAGGTCGAGGTGCCCTTCAACGCGTCCTGCACCCCGGTGACGGAGGGTTCGAACTGGTACAAGGAGACCGAGCTCAAGCGCTGCCTCTCGGGAACCGACTACGACGAGGATCCGCGCATCTCCCCCGCCGCACAGGCCACGCCGACCCCGGACCCCTCCGACGGGACGTCGGCAGGACCGAGCGC
>JBQEKJ010000110.1:0-7373 GCA_052103835.1 Pauljensenia sp. | reverse complement strand
GGCCCCGGCACCGCGTGGGTGCCGGGGCCGTCCGCCGAGACAGGGGGAGCAGCCGGGAGCTGCCGTCCCGGACTCAGATGTTGTAGTAGAGCTGGAACTCGTAGGGGTGGGGGAAGTTGCGCAGCGGCGCGACCTCGTTGGTCTCCTTGTAGTCCAACCAGGTGTCGATGAGGTCCTTGGTGAACACGTCGCCCTCGGTGAGGAAGTCGTGGTCCTCGGCCAGGCTCGCCAGCGCCGACTCCAGAGAGCTGGGCAGCTTGGCGATGTCCTCGTACTCGGCCGGCGGCAGCTCGTAGAGGTCCTTGTCGATCGGAGCGGCAGGCTCGATCCGGTTGCGGATCCCGTCCAGTCCGGCCATCAGGCAGGCCGAGAAGGACAGGTACGGGTTCGCCGAGGGATCGGGCACGCGGTACTCGATGCGCTTGGCCTTGGGCGAGGTGCCGGTGACGGGGATACGGATGCAGGCGGAACGGTTGCGGGCCGAGTACACGAGGTTCACGGGCGCCTCGAAGCCGGGCACCAGACGGCGGAAGGAGTTCACCGAGGGGTTGGTGAAGGCCAACAGGGCCGGCGCGTGCTTGAGCAGGCCGCCGATGTACCAACGCGCCATGTCGGAGAGGGAGCCGTATCCACGCTCGTCGTAGAAGAGGGGCGCGCCGTCCTTCCACAGGGACTGGTGCGTGTGCATGCCCGATCCGTTGTCACCGAAGACGGGCTTGGGCATGAAGGTCGCCGACTTCCCGAAGGCAGTCGCCGTGTTCTTGACCACGTACTTGAACTTCATCATGTCGTCGGCGGCCTCGGTCAGCGACGCGAAGCGGTAGTTGATCTCGTGCTGGCCGGCAGAGCCGACCTCGTGGTGGGCGCGCTCGATGTTGAGACCCACGGCCTCGAGGTTCGTGACCATCTGGTCGCGCAGGTCGACGAAGTGGTCGTTGGGGGAGACCGGGAAGTAGCCGCCCTTGACACCCAGCTTGTACCCGAGGTTGCCGCCCTCCTCCTTGCGCCCGGTGTTCCAGAACGCCTCGGCGGAGTCCACGGAGTAGAAGGTGTGCTCCGGGCTGACCTGGTAGCGCACGTCATCGAAGAGGTAGAACTCCGCCTCGGCGCCGATGAAGCAGGTGTCCGCGATGCCGGTGGACTTCAGGTAGGCCTCAGCCTTGGAGGCCACCTGGCGGGGGTCACGTGAGAAGGGCTCGTCAGTGAAGGGATCCACGATCGAGAAGTTGACGATCAGCGTCTTCGCCTCACGGAAGGGATCGAGGAAGGCCGAGGCCGGATCGGCGATGAGCTTCATGTCCGACTCGTGGATCGCGGTGAAACCGCGCACGGACGAACCGTCGAACATCACGCCGTCCTCGAGGGCAGCACCCTTGAACTCGGCGGCAGGGACGGTGAAGTGCTGCTGGACGCCAGGCAGGTCGCAGAAGCGGACGTCGACAAACTGGACGCCTTCGCGGTCGATGAAATCCACGACCTCGTCGGAGTTGCTGAACATGGGGTGTCCTTCCCGGAGACTGTGCAGGCTGGTCGGGTGACGCGGTGCCTCCCGGTCAAGATCCTGCAAACCGATGACAAAATGGAGTGTAGCGGGGAGGCTGGCGGGCTCCAGGCGACTCGTCCGCATGTTGGTCCTCGATCGGCATGCCGACCTCGCTGGCGGCATCCTTGAACACCGGCGGTAACACCTTGACCCATTCTTGGTCCAGGGCCTGTACGGCCCCGACCGGGAGCACACACTACAGGGGGGTCCCCATGCACCATCAGGAAGCCGGCCGTCCCCAGGCCATCGGCCTCTACGATCCGGCCAACGAGCACGATGCCTGCGGCATTGCCTTCGTCGCCACGCTCACGGGTCCTCCCACGCACACCATCGTCGAACAGGGTCTCCTGGCCCTGGAGAAGCTCGACCACCGAGGCGCCGTGGGTGCCGAGGAGAACTCCGGTGACGGCGCAGGAATCCTCATCCAGCTCCCCGACGAGTTCTTCCGCGAGACAATTCGCCCCGACCTCCCTCGTGTGGGGTCCTACGCGGCGGGCCTCGTGTTCCTGCCGGGCGCCCATGACGGACGCGTGGAACTCTCCCGCGCGGTGGCGGCGGTGGAGCGCATCACACGCGAGGAGGGGCTGCGGGTCCTCGCCTGGCGCGACGTCCCCGTCGACGACACCGGCGTGGGCCCCACTGCACGCGGCTCCATGCCGACCTTCCGCCAGCTGCTGGTCGCTGACCAGCACAACCGCCGCAGCGGACGCGAGCTCGAGGTGGCCGCCTACCGGGTCCGCCGTCGCTGCGAGCACGAAGCCGGCGTCTACATGACGGGTCTGTCCACCCAGACCTTCGTGTACAAGGGCATGCTCACCACGATGCAGCTGCCCGAGTTCTTCAGCGACCTCTCCCACCCGACGCTCACCTCGCGCCTGGCCCTGGTCCACTCCCGCTTCTCCACGAACACCTTCCCCTCGTGGCGCCTGGCGCAGCCCTTCCGCATGGTGGCCCACAACGGTGAGATCAACACGGTGCGCGGCAACCGCAACTGGATGAGCGCCCGCGAGGGCCAGCTCGCCAGCGACATCCTGGGCGACATGGCCCCGCTGCTGCCCATCACGACCGATGCGGTCTCAGACTCGGCCTCCCTCGACGAGGTCCTGGAGCTGCTGGTCCTCTCCGGGCGCTCCCTGCCCCAGGCCGTCGCCATGATGGTGCCCGAGGCGTGGGAGAACAACGAGCAGATGGATCCCGGCCTGCGGGCGTTCTACAAGTTCGCCTCCACGCTCATGGAGCCCTGGGACGGCCCGGCTGCCGTCACCTTCACCGATGGGCACCTCATCGGCGCCGTCATGGACCGCAACGGTCTGCGTCCCGGTCGCTGGCAGGTGACCGAGGACGGCCTGGTGGTCCTCGCCTCGGAGACCGGTGTCCTGGGGATCCCCGACTCCCAGATCCGTGCCAAGGGCCGCCTGGAGCCCGGGTCCATGTTCCTCGTCGACCTCGACGCGGGGCGCATCGTCCCCAACAAGGAGATCAAGGACGCCCTCGCGGGCCAGCAACCGTGGGGGGAGTGGCTCGAGGAGAAGCTCGTCCACCTCTCCGATCTGCCCGCGCGCGAGCACATCGACCACTCCCACTCCTCCGTGCTGCGCCGCCAGCAGGAGTTCGGCTACACGCAGGAGGACCTCGACATCATCCTCACCCCCATGGCCACCTCCGGGGCGGAGGCCCTGGGGTCCATGGGATCGGACACACCCATCGCGGTGCTCTCGGCCCGGCCCCGTCTCCTCTTCGACTACTTCCAGGAGCTCTTCGCCCAGGTGACGAACCCGCCCCTGGACGCCATCCGCGAGGAACTCGTCACGGCTCTGGGTACGACATTCGGGCCACAGCCGAACCTCTTGGAGGACACACCGGACCACGCCCGCAAGCTGGAGATCGACTTCCCGGTCATCGACTCCGACCAGCTCGCCCAGATCTCCCACATCGGAACGGCTCGCGCAGGCAAGGGCTTCACCTCGCGCGTCATCCGCTGCCTCTACCGTGTCTCGGGTGGGGGGGACTCGCTGGAGGAGACACTGGAGGACATCTTCCGCCAGGCCGACGAGGCCGTGGACGAGGGCGTCTCCTTCCTCGTCCTCTCGGACCGTGAGTCCAATGCCGAGATGGCGCCGATCCCCTCGCTCCTCGCCACCTCTGCGCTGCACCACCACCTCCTGCGCCGCCAGACGCGCACCCAGGTGGGGCTCATCGTGGAGGCCGGGGACGTCCGCGAGGTCCACCACGTCGCACTCCTGGTCGGCTACGGCGCGGCCGCCGTCAACCCGTACCTCGCCATGGAGTCGGTGGAGTCCATGGCCAGGGAGGGCCACCTGGGCACCACCACCCCCGCCACGGCCGTGGCCCACCTCATCAAGGCCCTCGGCAAGGGCGTGCTCAAGGTCATGTCGAAGATGGGCATCTCCACGGTGTCCTCCTACTGCGGGGCCCAGGTCTTCCAGGCCGTCGGCCTCTCGCAGGACTTCGTGGACCGCTTCTTCGCGGGCACGGCCAGCCCGCTGGGCGGTGTGGGCCTCGACGTCATCGCCGCTGAGGTCGCCTCCCGCCACGAGGTCGCCTACCCGCCCTCGGGAATCTCCCCGGCCCACCGCACCCTGGACGTCGGTGGCGAGTACAAGTGGCGGCGCGAGGGCGAGGCCCACCTGTTCAACCCCGAGACCATCGCGCGTCTCCAGACCGCCACGCGCACGGAGTCGCGTCAGGTGTTCCGCTCCTACACGGATGGTGTGGACGACCAGTCCCGTCGGCTCATGACGCTGCGCGGCATGATGCGCCTGCGCACGGAGGAGGTCGAGCCGGTCCCGTTGGAGGAGGTCGAGTCGGTCGCCGAGATCGTCAAGCGTTTCGCCACGGGCGCCATGTCCTTCGGGTCCATCTCCCAGGAGGCCCACGAGACCATGGCCATCGCCATGAACGCCCTCGGTGCGCGCTCCAACACGGGCGAGGGCGGGGAGTCGCCTGAGCGTCTGCGCGACCCCCGGCGCAACTCCGCGATCAAGCAGGTCGCCTCGGGGCGTTTCGGCGTCACCGCCGACTACCTCACCCACTCCCGTGACATCCAGATCAAGATGGCCCAGGGCGCCAAGCCCGGTGAGGGCGGGCAGTTGCCCGCCCAGAAGGTCTATCCCTGGGTCGCAAAGGAACGTCACTCCACGCCGGGTGTCGGGCTGATCTCGCCGCCCCCGCACCATGACATCTACTCCATCGAGGACCTCAAGCAGCTGATCTCGGACCTCAAGAACGCCAACCCCGAGGCCCGGGTGCACGTCAAGCTCGTCTCCGAGGTCGGCGTGGGAACTGTGGCCGCGGGCGTGTCCAAGGCGCGCGCGGACGTGGTCCTCATCTCCGGTGCGGACGGTGGCACGGGCGCGGCGCCCCTGACCTCCCTCAAGCACGCCGGTGCCCCCTGGGAGATCGGACTGGCCGAGACCCAGCAGACCCTCGTCCTCAATGACCTGCGCGACCGTATCGTGGTCCAGGCCGACGGACAGCTCAAGACCGGTCGCGACGTGATCGTCGCAGCTCTCCTGGGCGCGGAGGAGTTCGGTTTCGCCACTGCGCCCCTGGTCGTCTCGGGCTGCATCATGATGCGGGTCTGCCAGAAGGACACCTGCCCGGTCGGGGTGGCCACTCAGAATCCGGAGCTGCGCGCGCGCTACTCCGGCAAGCCGGAGTACGTCATCAACTTCTTCACCTTCATCGCCGAGCAGGTGCGCGAGATCCTGGCGTCCCTGGGGTTGCGATCCATCGAGGAGGCAGTCGGACGCTCCGACCTGCTCGATGTCTCCGACGCGGTGGACCACTGGAAGGCCTCGGGTCTGGACCTGGGGCCCATCTTCCAGCGCATCGAGCCACGACCGGGCTCCTCCCTGCACCAGGTCCACGGCCAGGAGCACCACCTGGACAATGTGCTCGACCGGCGCCTGATCACACTTGCGGCACCTGCCCTGGAGCGTCGCGAGCCGGTGACCATCGAGGCGGAGATCCACAACACGGACCGCACCACCGGCGCGATGCTCGGCCACGAGATTGCGCTGCGCTACGGCGACCACGGACTCGCGGCCGACACCATCTCGATCCGTCTCATCGGTTCCGCTGGGCAGTCCCTGGGGGCTTTCCTTCCCCAGGGGGTCTCGATCACGGTCGAGGGCGACGCCAACGACTACGTGGGCAAGTCCCTGTGCGGTGGCACGGTGGCGGTGCGTCCCTCGCGAAGCGCGAAGTTCACCGCCAACGAGAACACGGTGGCCGGCAATGTCATCGGCTACGGCGCGACCTCGGGCGAGCTCTTCGTCTCGGGCCGGGTCGGCGAGCGCTTCGGCGTCCGCAACTCGGGGGCGACCCTCGTCTGTGAGGGCACCGGTGACCACGCACTGGAGTACATGACCGGTGGTGAGGTCCTGGTGCTGGGTCGGACCGGGCGCAATGTCGCCGCGGGCATGTCCGGGGGGTCGGGCTATCTGCTGGACTTCGACTCCGGTCTGCTCAACCCGCAGGTGCTCTCCCAGCTGAACGTCTCGGGTCTCTCGGATGCCGATGGGGAGCGGGTCGCCCTGCTCCTGCGCCGGCATGTCGAACTGACGGGGTCGGTGGTTGCCCAGCGTCTCCTCGACGACCTGCCGGCCTCCCTGGCACGATTCACCCGCATCCAGCCCACGCAGTTCGCCCAGGTCACCGAGATCCTCACCGAGGCCGACGCCTCCGGTGTCGACCGCGAGGATCCCGAGGTGTGGCAGAAGATTCTGGAGGTGTCCCATGGCTGATCCCAAGGGGTTCTTGAAGGTGCGGGAGCGCGAGCTGCCGGCACGTCGACCCGTCCCCGTGCGCAGCCGTGACTTCAACGAGGTCTACGAGGAGCAGGAGATCGGTGTCGTCGAACGTCAGGCGGGACGCTGCATGGACTGCGGCACTCCCTTCTGCCACTACGGCTGCCCGCTGGGCAACCTCATCCCTGAGTGGAACTCGCTGGGGTGGAAGGGCGACTGGAGGAGTGCGATCGAGCGCCTCCACGCCACCAACAACTTCCCCGACTTCACCGGGCGCCTCTGCCCCGCTCCCTGCGAGACCGCGTGCGTGCTGTCCATCAACCAGCCCGCGGTCACGATCAAGAACGTCGAGCACACCGCCGTCGACCACGCCTTCGACGAGGGATGGGTCGTCCCCCAGATTCCCCAGAAGCTCACCGGTTTCACGGTGGCCGTGGTCGGATCCGGACCGGCGGGTCTGGCAACCGCACAGCAGCTCACTCGCGCCGGCCACACGGTGGCCGTCTTCGAACGCGCCGATGCCGCGGGCGGTCTCATGCGCTACGGGATCCCAGAGTTCAAAATGGAGAAGGCGGTCCTGGACCGCCGCCTCGACCAGATGCGCGCCGAGGGCACCCGTTTCCACGTGGGGGTCGACGTCGGCCACGACGTGACGGGGGAGGACCTCCTGGAGCGTTTCGACGCCGTCGTCCTCACCACCGGCTCCACCGTCGGGCGCGACCTGCCCGCACGGGGACGGCAGCTCAACGGCATCCACCAGGCTGTCGACTACCTGACGCGGTCCACGAAGCACGTGCACGGGGACACCGGTGTCGACTGGATCAACGCCGATGGCCAGGACGTCGTCATCATCGGTGGCGGCGACACCGGTGCGGACTGCCTGGGCACCGCCATCCGCCAGGGCGCACGCTCCGTCACGAGCCTGGAGATCATGCCCCAGCCGCCCGAGGAGCGCACGGCTGCGGACCCGTGGCCGACCTACCCGCGCCTCTTCCGCGTGGCCTCCGCCCACGAGGAGGGTGGCGAGCGACTCTACGCGGTCTCCACCGCGGAGTTCA
>JBQEKJ010000109.1:0-7373 GCA_052103835.1 Pauljensenia sp. | reverse complement strand
CGCGGACCGTCGGCATGCCGAAGGCGCCAGAGTTGGCGAGGTTCGACGGGACAGCGGTCATCTCGAGGCGACGGTAGATCGGGACCGTCATGACGGCGTCCCAGATGGCCTTGTCGGCCTGGTTGACCAGATCGACGCGCTTGTCGTGGTCGGCCTCGGTGTCGACCTGCGGGATGAGTTCCTTGACGGTCTCGTCGCAGAAACGGGAGTAATTGGTACCACCGTTCTGGGCGAGGGAGTTGTCGCAACCGTAGATCTGGCCGACGTTCGCCATCGGGTAGGGCGTGCCCTGCCAGGTGAAGGTGGTGACGCCGAACTTACCGCCCGGGACGGTGTCGGAGAAGAAGGAGTCGGAGTCGACATTGTTGATGTTGACCTTGACGCCGATCTCCTTCATCTGGGCCTGGAGCAGTTCGCCCTCGTTCTTGGAGGTGGCAACATCCGGCATCATGGCGTAGTCGAACTCCAGCGTCTGGCCGTCCTTCTCGCGGTAGCCCGAGGTCTCGTTGAGCGTCCAGCCCAGGGCGTCCAGGTCGGAGCCTGCCGTCTCAGGGTTGTAGGCGTAGTCGCCGGAGTTGTCCTGGTAGCCGTCCTGACCGGGCATGAAGAAGTGGTTGCCCATCATCAGCTCGGAGGGGACCAGGTCGGGGATCCCTGCCAGGTCGGAGTTGGCGATGGATTCGCGGTCGATACCCTTGTTGATGGCCTGGCGGACCTTCACGTCCTGCAGCACACCGGACTCGGAGTTGAAGGTGAAGTGACGCCACTGCAGACCGCCGGCGCGACGGATCTCAGCGTCGGAACGGGTGCTGGCCTGCTGGTACTGGTCGCCGTTGATGATGCCGTTGAGCTCATCAACCTCGGAGTTCGCGAAGGCTGAGGCCGCGGCGGCGGGATCCATCGCCCGGAAGCTCACCGTGTCGAGCATGGGCTTGTCGCCCCACCAGTTGGGGTTCGGGACCAACTTCACGACCTGCTGGGCCGTGTCAACGGAGTCGATGACGTAGGGGCCTGCGCCCCAGTCCGTGTTGTAGTCCTTCCAAGCCTCGTTGAAGGTCGTGGCATCCGCCATGGCCTCCTTCGGGAAGACGCCGGAGATGACGCCCGACCAGTCCGGGTAGGAGGACTTGAAGGTGATGACCACCTGGTTGTCCTCGGCGCCCTTCTCGATCGAGGCAATCTGGTTCCAGCCGTCGGTGGAGCCGCAGTAGAAGTCTGCATCCTCACCGTTGCAGGCCTTCCAGTTGGACTGGTAGTCCTCCCAGTCGATTGCGCGCCCGGAGTTCCACTTGGAATCGGGGTTGAGCGTGAGGGTGATGACCTGTCCCACGCTGTCGGTGGGAGCCTGCTCATCAATGTTCTCGATGTAGTCAGGGTTGGCCTCGTATGTGCCGTCAGCGTTGTAGATCAGGTTCGCCGGCTCGATGAAGGAGTTGATTCGGTTCAGATCGACCGACGTCCCCTCCTGCTGCAAGTAGTTCCAGTTGGTCGGCATCGACGTGATCGTCAGACGCAGATCGCCGCCCTGCTGCAGGGCATCGCGAGACTGGATGTTGAGGTCGGACAGGGCCAGCTCCGATGCGGAACCCGACTGCCCGGACTGCCCGGACTGGCTGGATCCACCGGCACAGCCGGTGAGCGCCAGCGCCGCAACGGCGCCGACGGCTGCAAGGGCACGAGAAGTGTGCCGCATTGTGATACCTCCATGGGATTGGTTCGGTGGATCCGCTCCTCGACGAGGAGTCTCGGGCGAATCCGTTGTTCAAGGATAGGTCAAGTGACAGCCCGCAGCCCCGCCAGCACCGGAGCACCAGGATGTTCGCGACCTAATCGCAACAAGCCATGGCAGAACCGTGATGCAGGCCACCGGCGGCCACCATCCGCCGATCCGAGAAGCTCAGAAGACGTGCAGCGACTCCGCATAGTGGCAGGCGACCAGGTTGGCAGCCCGGTCGGAGCGGACCTTCAGCTCCGGGGCCTCGTCGATGCACTTCTGCTGCTCCGCCGGACTCAGGGTCAGGAACTTCGGGCAGCGTGTCCGGAAGCGGCACCCCGACGGCGGGTTCGCCGGGGAGGGCAGGTCACCTTGCAGAAGAATGCGCTTGCGAGCGCGTTCCTTGGCGGGGTCCGGGATGGGAATCGCGGAGAGCAGCGCCTGCGTGTAGGGGTGGCTGGGGTGGTCGAAGACTTCTTCCACGTCACCGATCTCGACCAGCTTGCCGAGATACATGACGGCCACCCTGTCCGCGATGTGGCGGATGACGGACAGGTCGTGGGCGACGAAGAGGTAGGACAGCCCCAGCTTTGTCTTGAGCTCGTCGAGCAGGTTGATGACCCCGGCTTGGATCGAGACGTCCAGCGCGGACACAGGCTCGTCGAGCACCAACAGCTTGGGCTCCAGGGCCAGCGCCCGCGCGATGCCGACACGCTGGCGCTGACCACCGGAGAAGTGGCGTGGATAGCGGTTGAGGTGGGCAGCCTCCAGGCCGACCAACTCGATGAGCTCACGCACACGCTCATTGACCTGCTTCTTCGAGTACCCGTTGTACTTGAGTGGCTCGGCGATGATGTCGAAGATCGGCATGCGAGGGTCGAGTGAGGCCATCGGGTCCTGGAAGACGACCTGCAGGTCACGGCGTGTCTGCACCCGATCGCTTCGGCTCATCGTGCCCGTGTCCTTGCCCAGGACGACGATACGGCCGTCCTCAGGCGCCTTGAGCTCGAGGATCTCCAGCAGCGTGGTGGTCTTGCCCGAACCGGACTC
The DNA here is from genome assembly GCA_052103835.1 of Pauljensenia sp. Classification (GTDB taxonomy): domain Bacteria; phylum Actinomycetota; class Actinomycetes; order Actinomycetales; family Actinomycetaceae; genus Pauljensenia. The sequence continues at coordinate 4,609 of JBQEKJ010000109.1, read as the reverse complement.
ACCCACCAGACCCAGCGTCTCCCCCGCGCGGATCTCGAAGGAGATCTCGTCGACGGCGTGGACCGTGCCCACACGGCGCTTGAACACCGCCCCCTTGGTCAGGGGGAACGTCTTCACCAGGTCCTCGACCGAGAGGACGATCTCGCGGTTCTCTCGGTCCCTGCGCCCCACCATCCGGTCGATGTGGGCTGGGATGGGGTACATGTCGACGAAGGTGAGGTGATCGCGCGCAATGTCACCGGAGCGCACGCAGGCCGCGAAGTGCGGCTCCTCCACGTCGGTGACCTCGGTGGGATTGTCACTGGACTCGTGGTAGGAGTCCGTGGGAACCAGGGCTGGTTCACCGGCGCGACAGACGTCCACCGCCATCGGGCAGCGCGGGGCGAAGGGACAGCCGGTCGGGAGGGCCAGCATGGACGGCGGGTTGCCCTCCAAGGTGGCGAGGGCGTCCTCCGAGGTCTGGTCGGGTCGGGGAAGTGCGCCGAGCAGACCGATCGTGTAGGGCATCCGCGAGGCGTAGAAGATGTCCTCCACGCTGCCACGCTCCACCACGCGCCCGGCATACATGACGGCGACCTTGTCGGCCAGGCCCGCCACGACGCCGAGGTCGTGGGTGATCATGATGACGGCGGCGCCCGTCTCCTCCTGGGCGGTCTTGAGCAGCTCCAGGATCTGGGCCTGGATGGTGACGTCCAGGGCGGTGGTCGGCTCGTCACAGATGATGAGGTCAGGATCGTTGGCAATGGCCATGGCGATCATCGCGCGCTGGCGCATGCCACCGGAGAACTCGTGCGGGAACGCCTTGAAGCGGACCTCCGGGTTGGGGATGCCCACCTTGCGCAGCAGCTCGATCGCCCGCGCGTTCGCCTCCTGGTCGGAGTACTTGGTGTGGACGCGCAGGGCCTCCACCAGTTGGTCGCCGATCGTGTAGACGGGTGTCAGCGCGGAGAGCGGGTCCTGGAAGACCATGGCCACCTTGCGGCCGCGGATCCGGGACATGTAGCCGTCGGAACGTCCCAGCAGCTCCACGCCGTGCAGCTTGACGGATCCCTCGACCTTCGCCGATTCGTCCAACAGGCCCATCACCGACATGGAGGTCACGGACTTTCCGGACCCGGACTCCCCGACGATGCCGAGGACCTCGCCAGCACCCAGTGAGAAGGAGACGCCGCGCACGGCGTGAACGTCACCGTCCTCCGAGGGGAAGGTGACGTGGAGGTCCTCGACCTCCAGGACCGGCACGCCCGGTGCGCGGGTGGGCAGGTCGGAGTCATCACGCTGGCGGCGCCCTCGTGAGGGGGCGGGAGTTGCGGCAGTGGTTGTGGGATCGGTGCTCACCGGTCGCCTCCTGTGGTCGACGCGGACCTGGCTGCCCTGTGGCGCACGAGGGCAGGGCCGCCGGCATTGGTCATGGGAGTGAGATTCATGCCCGTCCTCCCGAGTTCGAGGAGGGATCCAGCGCATCGCGCAGTCCGTCACCCATGAAGTTGATGAAGACGAGCATGAGGGTCAGGACCGTGGCAGGCGCCAGGAAGGCCCACGGGAATGACGTCGCCATCGTCTGTCCGGCCGCCAGCAAGGTGCCCAGTGAGGTCTCCGGTGACTGGACGCCGAATCCGAAGTAGGACAGGACGGTTTCCGACATGACCGCCGCGACCACGCCGAGCGTCGCGTCGATGATCAGGTAGGAGGAGACGTTGGGGATGATGTGGCGCACGATGATCGTCCACGACGGGACCGACATGTACTTCGCGGCGCGCACGTAGTCGAGACTGATCACCGACAGCGTCATGGAGCGGATCACGCGCGCCGTCAACATCCATCCGAAGGCCGACAGCAGGAAGATGAACATCGCTGTGGATCCCCTGGACCCGCTGAAGCGCTGGGTGATGATGGCGATGAGCAGGAATGAGGGGATCACCAGCATGAGGTCGATGATCCACAGGATGGTCTTGTCGATGACCTTGCCGAAGTAGGCGGCCGCCGAACCCACCAATGCGGCGACGACCGTCTGGATGGCCGCGACAGCCAGGCCGATGACGAGGGACTTGCGCAGGCCCTCGACGGTCATGGCGTAGATGTCACGTCCGTTCTGGGAGGTCCCGAACCAGTGCTCGGCCGAGGGTGCCTGCAGGAACGCGGAGGAGTCGACCTGGGTGTAGTCCCACTTCCCGATCACGTTCCCGAAGAGCGCGAAGAGGACGACCAGGACGAATCCGACCATGCCCACCACTGCGGTGCGGTTGCGCAGGAACCTGCGCGAGACGAGTTGGCGTCTGCTCAGTCGCTGGGGCGCGACGGCCGGGTCGTGGGGTGCCAGTGGGTCGGTTGCGGCGACATCTGCGCCGGTCTTGGGTGTGTGGGTGTCCGCCATGATGTGGTCCTCCCTCTCAGCTCACACGCACGCGCGGGTCGACCGCGACGGTGAACACGTCGGAAAGCATCAACCCGAAGAAGGTGCAGGCCGCGGAGAAGGCGACCACTGCGACCGTGCCGTTGATGTCCTGCCCGGTGATGGACGTGACGGAGTAGATCCCCATGCCGTGCCAGCTGTACACCTGCTCGGTGATGGCGGCTCCCGTGAAGAGTCCGGCGATGACGAAGGCGAAGTAGGTGGCCATGGGGACCAGTGCCGTGCGCAGAGCATGACGCCGCATGGCCTTCCCCTTGGTGAGCCCCTTCGCACGCGCCGTGCGCACGTAGTCCGCACCGAGTGTGTCGAGCATGAGGTTGCGCTGGTAGCGCGAGTAGGTGGCGATGCCGCCCAGTGACATGGAGATGGTGGGCAGCAGCAGGTGTTGGAGGCGATCCACCAGCTCGGCTCCGGGATAGGAGCCCATGCGCCCGGTCTCGCCGATGAACTCAAACCAGTTCAGGCCCGTGGACTGGTTGAAACGGGTCGCCAGGATCTGCAGGATCGTCGCGATGACAATGGTCGGCGTCGAGATGATGATCAGGGACACGATCGAGACAACTCGATCCGACACCTTGTACTGACGGGTCGCCGTCCACGCGCCCAGCGCCACGCCACCGAGAATGCCCACGAAGGAGGCGATCGAGATCAACCGGACGGACACCCAGATGCGCGTGCCCAGGATCGTGTTGACGGCCTCACCCTTGGGGGTCATCCCCCAGTCCCAGCTGGTGAAGACATTCCCGAACCAGATCCTGTAACGCTCCAGGAGCGGCACATCGGTGTTGAGGTTGTAGTCAGTCAGCTGGGCAATGATGGCGGCCTTGTTGAGGTTCGGGTTCGTCCAGTCGAAGGTGGCCCTCGGCTCCATGGACGATCCCGCCAGGAAGTAGGCGATCGTCACCGCGATGAAGAGCAGCACCACGTAGTTCAGCAGGCGCCGGAACAGGTATCGGTACATCGGGTTCTTACTTTCGGAGGGAACGTCCGAAACCCCTCACCCACCGATGGGGTGTGCGTGAGGCTCCGTTGTTCGGTGTCATCCCCGGGGACCGATCTCCCGGAGTGGGCGTCAGACCCGACTTCGGTTCACCAAGTTCCCGACGACGCGGTCAGAATACCGTTTCTTGACCTTACGGCACCGAAGTCGCTCCCATGAAATCTGGGGGGTGCTTCGTGGCGAGTGAGACATCCGCGGCTCCTCTCCGCCCTGTCGGCCTCCCCACGCCGATGGGTGACGCACCGCCACACACGCCCGCCAGTCCAGCGGACTCGCCATCGCCACGCCCTCGTACCCCCTACCCCGCCATCACGACCGAGCGAGGGTGTGGGCGGAGTGCTGCGACCACCTGGCCCACACCGCCTGGGACCAAGGTCCCCAGCTTCCGAGGTCGACCTGCCACCTCCCCGACAACGCGCACCGGGACGTCCCCGATGCGACGCCGGTCACACATGCCCCCATCCCTGTGCGGAGCAGGTGCGTCTAGCCTTGACGCATGACGATCCTCGACGACCGCATCACCCTCGACGGACCCGGAGGAAGTGCGGCGGTACTCCCCTTCGGCGCCCAGGTGCTGGAGTGGGCCCCCAGCGGGGAGTCTCCCGTCCTGTGGACGTCACCCTTCGCCGTCCTGGACGGCTCCGTCCCGCTGCGCGGGGGGATCCCCGTGTGCCTGCCGTGGTTCGGTCGCGGCCGCTCACGCGACCTCACCCCTTCCCACGGTTTCGCCCGCACCTCCGTCTGGACGCCTCTCGGGGTCGGCTCGGGCCACGAACCCCAGGCCTCCTTCCTCCTGGAGCACGACCCGGCCGACGACCCGGGCACCTTCCCCCATTCCCTGCGGGCACTCCTGAGAGTGGCCATCACGGATGACCTGGTCGTCAGTCTCACCGTCACCAACACCGGTGACCACAGGTACAGCTTCGAGGAGGCCCTGCACACCTACTTCGCCGTCGGCGACGTCAAGGACGTGACCCTGGACGGGTTGGAGGGCGCGGACTACGTGGACCAGGTCCGAGGTGGCCAGCGACGCAGCCAGGTGGGCGAGGTCTCCTTCGTGGGCGAGACGGACCGCATCTACCGTTCCGACTCCACCGTCATCCTCCACGACCCGCGCCGACGCCGCGATGTCACCATCGACAAGGACGGCTCCGCCGACACCGTCGTGTGGAATCCCTGGGTCGCGGGTGCTGCCG
>JBQEKJ010000108.1:0-7417 GCA_052103835.1 Pauljensenia sp. | reverse complement strand
TCCAGAACGTCGCCTCCCACACGGGTCCGCGCAGCTGGTAGGCGTACAGCGCGGCAGTGGTGACCTGACCCAGCGTCACGGCTCCGACCGGAACCGCCCAGGCCCCGACCAGGACCATGCCGAGCACCGGCAGCAAGGAGACGAAGCCCAGGCCGGCAATGAGGAACACCCGCATCCACGCGGCGTAGCGCTCCAGGCGCCACACCTCACCCACCGCCGTGTCAAGGCGCGCGATGCGCAGCGGCACCAGCCGGGCGGCATCCACCGTCTCGGCCTGCTCGATGGTCTCGTTGACGGTGCCCGACAGGCTGGCCCAGGATGCGGCGCTGGCCCGGTAGGCGGGGATCGTGCGCGGCAGGTACCACTTCATGAGCACCCACACCGCGGGCACCTCCAGCAGCAGCACCAGGGAGAGCAGGGGCGAGGTCGCCACCGCAGCCACGACGGTGACGACGATGGTGGTTGCCAGGACCAGCATGGAGGAGATCCCCTGGCGCACGGTGAACTGCACGCGGTCGATGTCGTGGGTGGTGCGTCCCACCAGGTCACCGGTTCCCGCGCTCTCCACGGTGGACAGCGGCAGGTGGGTGACGGTGCGGACCAGGTCCTCGCGCAGCTTCGCGAAGACCCTCTCCCCCAGCACGCGGGCCCGGTACTCCGCGAAGTAGCTGAGCACGGCTCCCACCACCACGGCACCGATGGCCGCGAGCATCACGGTGCGCACCCAGTCCAGGTTGGTGCCCTGTTGGATGCGGTCCACCGCGTGGCCCATGGCCCAGGGCAGTGCGATCGCTGCCAGTGCGGATCCCAGTTGGAGGACGAGGACGACGACGATCTCGCTGCGGTAGGCAGCGAGCAACCCACCCACGCGGTGGCGCACCACGGCGCCGTTGGCGATCGGCAGCTTCATTCCTGCTCACCTGCTTCCCTGTTGACCACGGCCCGGTACTCCAGTGCCGGCCCGTCCCCCTGCTCCGCCGCGTGGCGCAGCGAGTCGTGCGTGCCCCGGGCGATCTCCGTACCCTCGGGCGAGACGAGGACGACCTCGTCGCAGTGCTCCAGGACCAGGGTCGAGGCCGAGACCACGACGGTGGTGCGACCGTGTCGTTCCTCAGCCAGACGTTGGGCGATGCGCGCCTCCGTGTGGGAGTCCACCGCTGAGGTCGGTTCCACCAGCAGCAGGACCGGGGCCTCGGAGTGCACCGCGCGTGCCAGTGCCACCCGTTGGCGCTGACCTCCGGAGAGGTTGCGTCCCTTCTCCGCCAGTTCCCCGTTGAGTCCCCCCTGCAGGGAGGAGACGACGTCGTGGGCATCGGCCACGTGCAGGGCGCTGCGGACCGACGGGTCGTCCGTGCCGTGCTCGGGACGGAAGAGGATGCCCTCGCGACGCGTGGAGGCCTCGATGACCTCGCGGTGGATCAGTTCGGTGACCCCGCGGGCACGCCGCGGCTCAGCATCGGGGCCGTCGACCTCCTCGCGCAGCGAGCCCGCGAAGAGCTGTGCCTCCGCCTCGGAGAGGAATACGGCGCGGCGGACCTCGTCCACGGGCACCTCGCGCAGGTCCGTGCCGTCGGCGTCGACCCGGGCGGTGGCGTCCTGCGTGTCCTCGACGCGTCCGAGACGCCGCGCGATGGCCGCGGTGACGTCGGGGTCCTGGCTGACCAGGGCCGTCATGCGGTGGGGGTGGATGGCGACACCGCTGCGGCGGTCGAGGAGGGTCGCCTCCGCCCACTCGGGGTGGACGCCCTCGTGTGCGCGACCGTCGTGTGCGCGACCGTCGTCCCCGGGCACGTGGGAGTCGTCGACCAGCGGGTCGATGCCGAGGACGCGGGTCATCTTCTTCACGCCCACCCAGGCGCGCGTGTACTGCTGGATCGAGTTCGACGCGACGGAGATCGGGTTGCGCAGGAAGGACGTGTACCCGAAGAAGGCGACCAGCTGGCCCACCGTGATGCGTCCGTCGAAGGTGAGCAGAGCCCCGTAGCCGACCACCAGCGCCGTGAAGATCAGGGGCGCGGAGGAGCGCAGCATGGACAGCATCGCGGAGCTCGAGGCCACCCGGATCCCGGCGTCGCGCACACGCGCCGACTGGGCGACGTAGTTCGCGTTGTAGACGTCCTCGCCGCCGATGCCGCGCAGGACCCGCAGGCCCGCCACCGCGTCGGTGGAGATGGTGGTGAGTGTGCCCTGCTCCTCGCGCGCCACCGCCTGCTTGGCCTGGAGGGGCCGGATGAGCAGCGTCATCAAGGCGATGACGATCGGCAGCCCGATGAGGACCAGCAGTCCCAGTGGCACCGAGACGCGCAGCATGATGACCGCGACGACCGCCGTGGAGACGATGGCGGCGACGATCTCGGGGAACCAGGCAAACGCACCCCCGACGTAGTCCGCGTCCGTCATGAGGACGGTGACGACGTCGCCGGCGGGCATCTCCTTCTTCACCGCGCGTCCCGAGCGGGCCACGCGGTGGCCGACATTGCGTGCCGCTCCCATGGCCGAACCCATCCACAGGCCGATCTCGGTCATCTGGTTGATGCCGTTGGTGATCGCCATGACCGCGACCATGGCCACGAAGACGAGGGAGGGCGCCAGCAGGTGCATGCCGAGACCCAGGTCCAGGCCGGCGTCGAGCAGGTTGCCCATGGCCCAGGGGATCAGGGCAGAGGTCACGTAGTTGACGGTGGTGAGGACCACCGCGAGCAGCAGCACCGGCCACACGCCGCGCAGCAGCGCCCGGATGAAGGCCCCGTTCGCGGCAGGGAGTGGTGCGGCGGGTCCTTGTGGGGCACGCCAGGGCCCCCACCAGTGCCGGGGCGTGAGGCCCAGGGCGGGCAGCTCGGCACCGACCTCGTCCGCGCGCTGGCGCAGGAAGTCACGGACCTCGGGATCAGGAACGGCGGTGGACGCAGCGGCGCGTCGACGCAGGAAGGACATGGAACCTCACTGGATGAAGGACAGACAGAACGGTGTGGGGGTGGTCTCGACCCGGATGCGGGGAGACGCTCACCTGGCGGGGTGCACGACGAGGATCCCCTGAGGTCGGGAATACGTCGTACTCACGATCTGGGACATGTCGGCACCCCCTTCATCAGCGCAGTTCACACATGGTCGCGACCCTACCAGTGTGCGCACAGAGGACTCAAGTCGACGCATAGGATCCTGCCATGGCGCGAATCCTCGTGACCGGCATGTCGGGGGCCGGCAAGTCGACACTCCTGGCGGAGCTCGCCCGGCGCGGGCACTGCACCGTCGACACTGACCATGACAACTGGACGCTGCCCGACGGCCTCTGGGACGAGGCGCGGATGGGTGACCTCCTCACTCACCACGACGATCTCATCGTCTCGGGGACCGTGGAGAACCAGGGCCGCTTCTACCCGCGGTTCGACCATGTCGTGCTGCTGAGTGCACCCCTCGACGTCCTGCTGGAGCGCGTCGCGACACGCACGGACAATCCCTACGGACGCGCACCGCATGAACGCGCGGAGATCCGCCGCCACACCGCGGAGGTCGAGCCCCTGCTGCGTCGGGGCGCGGACGTCGAGCTGGACGGGTGCCGTCCCGTCACCGAGTTGGCCGACAGCATCGAGGGGCTGGACTGAGTCGGGAGTGGAGTCGGCGTGGGCGATGCGGCCCCGGCCGCACGGTCAGTCGGTGGGCCGACGCCTCATTCGCTTGACGTCGGCGCGGCGCTTCTTCGCTCCGAGCCGACGTTCCTTCGATCCTCGTGTCGGTCTGGTCGCACGCCTCTTGCGGGGAGGTGGGGCCAAGGCCTGGGCGAGGAGGTCCGCGAGCCGCGCGCGTGCGGCCTCCCTGTTGTGGAGCTGGGCGCGGTGCTCGGAGGCCACCACAGTGACCACCCCGTTCACCAGGCGGGCATCGAGGCGCTCCAGGAGGCGTGAGCGCTGCGACTCGCTGAGGACATGGGAGGACGCGATGTCCCAGATGAGTTCCACGCGGGAGTCGGTGGTGTTGACCCCCTGGCCTCCGGGACCCGAGGACCGCGAGAACCGCCACGACAGCTCCGCCGCGGGCACGGTCAGTGCAGCGGTGACCCGCAGATCGGCAGTGGGGGCGTCGGACATGGGTCCATCATGCCCGAGTGGTGCTGGCGGTTCCCGGAGCCGGATGCTCCTGGCGCTACGCGTCACCCCCGTGAGTACGCACGTACTGGGACACGTGTGAGAGTGCGAGGGCGAGACACAGGGCCCCGACCAGCAGGGTCGCGCCCGTCGAGTGCGCTCCCGCCAGGGGGAACTGCCACCAGCTCTCCGGCCCTCCCGCCGCGAGACTGATGAAGAGGAAGAGGACGGGTACAGCGGCACCGACCCGGCGCCCGGCGAGGCGGGAGGCGAGGACCCCCAGAGCTCCGAGTCCGACCAGGGTCCTGGCCGTCTCCAGACCCACGCCCCCGACCAGCGGGATCATCAGGGCGCCTGCCGCGGCCGCGATCGCCGCGATGAGTGCGAACGCCGTGAGGTCGTAGCGCCACGCGCGGCGCACGGCCGTCACCTCCTGTTGCGCGGTCGCCCCCATGCGGGTGGCCATCACCTCGACCAGGGGCAGTGGCCCGAGTGCAGCGATCGGCAGGTTCGCCCCGATGGGAGAGAGTCCCGGTACCTGCACGCGCGCGGAGCGGACGACGAGTACCAGGAGGAAGCAACCGGTCAGCAGGACCAGCTGCAGCCACATTCCTCGGGTGCGCCACCACCACAGGTGGGTCACGGCGCGCCGGACACCGTGGCCGAGGCGGAGCATGCCGCCTGCATGCGTGTGATCGCAGTGGCGACCCACGTGGCCTGCTGGTCGGTCGGGAGGCCAGCCAGGGCGCGGACAGCGGCCGACACGGTGGGGTCCTCTCCCGTCGGCTCGGTGGGGAGCCCGACTACGGTCGCCAGCCAGTCGGCGGCCGCGAAGTGGTCCGGCCACGCATCCTGGACCTCGGGGCTGTCGCAGTCCTGGAGCAGACCTTCCCCCACCCAGGTGTTCGCCAGACCGGACACGGCCGAGTTGAGGGCAAGGTCCCGGTCCTCCGTCGCCTCGGCGGATGCGACGATCCTCCAGGGGGTCCCGTGACGGGAGGACTCGGAGGCCGTGTCCGGAACCCGGTAGCCCACCGCAGCGAGCCGGCTCCTGGCGGTCAGAACCGCCTCCTGCATGGCGGGGAGGTTCTGTGCGTGCTCCGGCCACACGCACACCCTGACCTCGCTGTCCGTCGAGCACACGGTTGCGCCCGTCCGGGCGACCACCGGGTAGTTCCCGTAGTCCTGGACCATCGCGACAGCAACTCCCAGACCCACCCCCGCACACAGCACCCCCGTGACGAGGGCGCCCACCGCCACCACGGTCGGGGCCCGATGCCACAGGGCGATCCGGGACGCGGCGAGGGTGACGGCCAGAGCTCCCAGACCCACGGCGACCAGGCCCGGAGCCAGCGCCGCTGGCAGGGTGACCTGTGAACCTGCGTCGCAGCACCCGCCCTCGTACCCGTTGAGGTGTCGCAGCCAGAAGGGCTGGAAGGACTGGGGCATCGCGAACCAGCACCACGTGCCGATCAGGACCACCGGCGGTGCGAGTCGGGCCGGAAGGACCAGCGACAGAGCACCCCCGACCAGGACGGAGGCCGCGACGATGAGCGGTGCCACTGCCAGGATCACCAGGTCGACCCCGGTGGGTCCCCCGACTGCCCGGGGAAGGACGAGGACCCAGGACAGGGCCAGACCGAGCAGACCACTGACCAACGCCGACACGAGGCTGCGGCCCATGATCGCGGTGGCAGGGCGCGTGGAGGGATGTCGGAGCACACCTGCCACCCGCAGCGTCGCGATGTCCCATGCGGCGATCGCCGCAGCCAGCGGGCACACCAGCCAGATCGTCGAGTTGGCGGTCTCGGCAACCGAGTTCCAGTAGCCCTCAGCGGCGGCGCGCAGCGTCTGGGGCTGGACCAGGACATCCAGGATGACCATGAGGAGGATGAGAGGGCCACCCACCAGGGCCATGCTCCTGCGCTCCGGCCCCCACCACCTCGCCCTGATCCTGCTCACGATCCCTCCAGAAGACGCGTGAAGGCCACGTCACCGCGCTCGCCCTGTCCGCCTGTGGGCGGAGTCAGGTCGACGAATGCCTCCGTACTGCCCTGCCACAGCACCGCGCCCCGGTGCAGCACGACCACATGGTCGAAGGCCCCTCCGATCACGTCCGCAGTGACGTGGGTGGACACCACCAGATTCACCTCATTGCGCAGTTCCCGGAAGAGGTCGCGGACCGAGGACCTCTGGAGCGGGTCGAGACCCGCCGCAGGCTCGTCGAGCAGCAGCCAGTCGGAGCCGTGGATGAGGGTCTGGGCAATCCCGAGTCTGCGCAGTTGCCCACCGGACAGCTCGGACGCCCTGGTCCCCTCCTGTTCCTGGAGGGACACCCTGCCCAGGGCGCGCGGGGCATCCTCCCACGCCTGCGTCCTGTCCATCCCCGCCAGCCATCCGGCATAGGCCACCGACTCACGCGCGGTGAACCGCCCGATCGGGCGGATCACTTGCGGCATCCAACCCACCCGACGTCGGTACGCTGCCATCGTATGACCGTGGGCACGATCGCCACCCACGGACACCACGCCCGACTCTGGCACCAGCAGGGTCGCAGCGACACCCATGAGCGTCGACTTCCCCGCACCGTTCACGCCGAGCAGCGCCGTGGACCCGCACGGGAATCCGACAGACAGATCCGCCAGGACACGTGGCCCGTGGCGTCGGTAGGAGAACGAGACCTTTGACAGCACCAGGTCATCGCCGACGCTGCGTCGTGTCCCGGCTGCCCCGGTGATCGGGGCGCTCACCACGTCATCCTCACAGTGTCGACACCCATCTGCTGTGACCCTTCGGAGCCTCTGGTGCCTTCGTGGATACGAACCTCACTCCCCGAGGAGAAGCTGGATGTTTCTCCAGAGCTGAGGACCGGCCCGCGAGCGCCACTCCTTGATGTCAGGGGTGGGCCCGTGTCGATCGTCTCCAGCCGAGGAGTATGACCGCCAATCCGGCTGTCAGGGAGGCAAGGGTCAAGATCGACGCCGGAATGGCCGTGATCGGTGCGTCGATCCAGCTCCACGTCCCCGAGCCCGGATATCCGATCGCAGCAAGGTGGGCGATCACGCTCAGCGATGGCAGCACCCAGCACCATTGACCTCCGAACATGACGGTACTCATGAGCGCCAAGCCGTACCAGAAGACGAAGGCACGGGCCTGCATGGCTGCGGTGCCGGTGCAGAGGAGGAGGCCGACCAGAAGTCCCACGCCCGTGCCGAGCAATCCCAACACTGCAACGTGCCACAGACGCGCCGGGCGCAGCGCACCGGTGTCGCTGCGATCAAGGTCGCCCGTGGGCGACGCGAGTGACCCAGCTGCGACGCTGGCACCCACCGGGA
>JBQEKJ010000107.1:0-7456 GCA_052103835.1 Pauljensenia sp. | reverse complement strand
GGCGTTGTTGCTCCTGTGTCCCGCTGATGCGGGGCACCTCCTCGACGGTCTCGTCCAGCACTACCGTGACGGCGGATGGACCAGTCGCTGGACGGCGCCGGGACCCCTGGACTGCATGACGGGAACCACCACCGACGTGATCTTCGCCGACGCCGCCGCACGTGGGGTGGGCGGGTTCGACCTCGACGACGCCTACGCGTCCGCCGTGCACAACGCCACCGTCCCGGCCCCCGACCCGAGGGTGGGTCGCAAGGGCATCCGTTCCCAGACGTTCCGCGGCTTCACCGACACCTCGGTGGCCGAGGGGATGTCGTGGACACTCGACTCGGCCATCACGGACGCCGCCATCGGGCGGTTCGCGACGCTTCTGCTGGAGGACCTTCCGGAGGGGGACCCGCGCCGTGACGCCCTGGAGGCGGAGGCGGAGTACTTCGCCGCGCGCGGCGCCCGTTACGCCACGGTGTTCGACCCCCGTACGGGCTTCTTCCTCGGGCGTCTGCCCGACGGCACCTGGCGCGTCGCCGACCCGGCGGACTACGACCCACGCGAGTGGGGCTTCGACTACACGGAGACGAACGGGTGGGGGACGGCCTTCACCGCTCCGCACGACGGCGCGGGTCTCGCGACCCTGATGGGGGGTCCCGAGGCGCTGCGCAGGCGGCTCGACGAGTTCTTCGCGGAGCCGGAGACAGGGCGTGCCGAGTTCAAGGGCAGCTACGACGTGACGATCCACGAGATGGCCGAGGCACGTGACGTCCGCATGGGGATGCTGGGCCTGTCGAACCAACCCGCCCACCACATCCCCTTCATGTACGCGTTCACCGGGGTGCACCACCGCACGCAGGAGGTGGTGCGTGAGGCACTGCGGCGCCTGTTCCTCGGCTCCGAGATCGGCCAGGGCTACCCCGGTGACGAGGACAACGGTGAGATGTCTGCGTGGTACCTCTTCGCCGCGCTGGGGCTGTACCCACTCGTCCCCGCGTCGGGGGAGTTCGTCATCACGGCTCCGTTGTTCCCCGCGACGAGGGTTCACCTCCCCGGCGGCGACCTCGAGGTGAGCACCACCGGCGAGGGAGACCACGTGGCCGCCGTGTGGGTGGACGACGAGCCCTGGGACCGCGTGTCCATCCCCCGTGAGCGCCTCGTGCGTGGTGCACGCATCGTCGTCCGGCTCTCCGCCGACCCCACCGACTGGGCGGAGGGCACGACGCCCTCGTCGCTCACCCCCACCGGGGCCCGCCCGCGTCTCCGCCTCGACCTCACCGACCCGGAGAGGGCGCGCACGGCCGCCTCCTCGACCGTGGGTCCGGCGGACACCGTCTTCGACGACAGGGGCGCAGGTGTGCTCCTCCTCGACGAGGGCGACCGGGTGTCCTACCGTTTCGAGAGGGCCCGGACCACGTCGCTCTACACGGTCACCACCGACACGGGCGCGGCGGCGTCGTGGGACCTCGAGGCCCGTGCGGGGGACGGTGACTGGGAGCTCCTCGACCGTCGGCTGGACGAGGTCTTCACCTGGGAGGGGCAGACGCGCCCGTTCCGGATCCGTGGGGCGCGCCCGACGGGCCACGAGGAGTACCGCATCGTCGCGCGCAGCGCCCTGCGCCTCGTGCAGTGGGAACTGCTGGGAGACGACTGAGGCGCGCCCCGCAGCCGGGGCGGTCCCTCCCGACGATGCCCCGCTCCGGGGGCTGGCCCGGCGCCGGTCCATCCCGTTGCGCAGGGTCACTCGAGTGCGGGATTGATGTCCCAGTAGGTCTCGATCTCGGTGCGGATCCGTGCCAGCGCTGCGTCGTCCAGCCCAGCGTCCCCGGTCACGGCCACCCACCCGTCGAGCATCGTGTCACCGAAGGCGTGCCCGTGGCGGGCGGGCACGTCCACGGCGACCAGCATGTCGAGGGCCACCTGCACGGCCGTCACCACGGGGATCCAGTGCATGTGGGGGCTGACGTCAGGGGCGCGTCCGGAGCCGCTCAGCCAGTCGGGGCGCCGCCACAGGAGGTCCGCGGACAACCAGGTGACGGGATCCGTCGAGTGCTGGAGGATCGCCACCCGCGGTTCCTCCCACATCCCGGTGGGCGTGGAGAAGTCGCTGGCCCTGCTCGCCCACCGCACCGCGACGCCCTCGTCGAGGACCGGCAGCCACGGGGGCGACCCGGGGTCACGGGCCGCCTGCAGCTCGTGCCACATCGGTGTGGCATTGGTGGGTCCGACCAGGAGGGCACCCTGGGTCTCGGCGCGCATGCGCTCCAGGGTGCCGAAGCTGTCCATGGCACCCTGGGTCCCCAGGCTGAGGCCGTAGACGACGAGCTGGGGCCGCCGGCCCTCCGGCAGGGTGAGCCACTTGGCCCGCACCGCGTCGAAGAGCGCCGCCGAGGCCCGCACCGGCAGGTCGGGATCCGTCAGCGCGGAGACGAAGCTCGGGGTGTGGGCGTACTGGAGGGCGACGGTGGCGGTGTCCCCGGAGTGCAGGTACTCCAGGGAGTCGACCGCCTGGGGCTCCACCCACCCGGAACCCGTCGTCGTGGCGACGACGAGGACCTTGCGGTCGAAGGCACCCGTGCGTTCCAGTTCCCGTACGGCCACGGCGGCGCGTTCGGCGAAGGTGCCCCCCGCCGCGGTCCCGACGTAGACGCGGATCGGCGTGAGGGCGGGACGACCTGTGAGGGCGGTGATCTCCTTCGCAGTCGGGCCGCCCGCGACGAAGTCCGCACCGGTGCGTCCCAGCTCGGAGAACTCGACCTCTGAGCCGGCCCCCGCGGAGCGGTAGATGGAGGCGGGGACCGCGAGATCGGGGTCGGGTGACCCGTTGCGGGCCCGGAAGAGCACGTTGAGCCCGAAGTAGGCGCCTGTCCCGACCACGGCGACCACCACCGCGGCGGCGAGGAGGGAACGTGCGGTGGCCCTGCGGCGTGCCCGTCGACGAGGGCGTCCCTGAGTCATCATGCGGCGGTAGGACCTCACCCATCCCAGGCGCACGAGGCGACCGAGGGCGAGGCACACGAAGCTCGTGAGCAGCAGGGCGACGATGAAGGCGGAGACGTTGACCCCGTCCAGGGGTGCGAGTTCGACCATGCGGCGCACCTCGTTCTGGGCGCTCACCCCGGCCACGGCGCCGAGCACGAGGACGACTGCGTAGCCCGGCCATCCGACCAGGCGCAGGATCCGTCTGGTCCTGCGGGCGGGCCGCCAGGTCGTCAGCCGTCCCAGGACCGTGGAGACCCCGACGCCGATGGCGTAGCCGATCCCGAACAGCAGGCCCGAGCCGACTCCCTGCAGTGGTGCAGGTCGGGGCAGGAGTGACGGCGTGAGCGAGAGCGCGAGCAGGACCGCGCCCACCAGGAGCCCGATCGGATCGAGAGATTTCCACAGGTCTTTCACGGCGCCCCCGGGGTGAGTGGGTCGATGGGATGGGGGAGGAGCCCCAGCACCGTGCCCCAGAGTAGTTTCCCGGCCATGACCCCTGTGTCAGTGGGTCCCTGGACAGTCCACCGGATGCCCCGGGGACATCGCGACACCGGAGGTTCATATCTTGAACAGAACCATGGAATGTGACCTAGGTCCCTGTTAGGCTCGCTGACACGGGTCATGGGTTGACGTCCGTCCTCCGCACCCTCGGGTGGTGTCCCGAGAAGCACACCCCCGGGCGGTGTCCCCGAGCGGCCATCCGTGCTGCTCCACGAGCAGCCTCCCCGGCTGCATCCTCCACAGCCGTGTGTCCCACCAGACCCCAGCAGCCCCGGCCGGATCCCCGGCTGCCCCACCCGAGTCGTACGTCCCCCCGTCGCATGTCCCGAGGAGACCCCCCATGGACGCCGCCGCTCCTGCCCCGCAGTCCCGCCGGATCCCCGCCCTCATCGTCGGCATCGTCGCGCTGGCCCTCCTCGTCGGCGGTGTCCTGTTCTGGAACCAGGGCCGCAGCTCCGAGGCCGTCGAGCTCGAACCCGCCGCAACCGCGGGTCCGGAACCCTTCGTCGACGCGGCTTCGGACTCCGCACCTGCCGCCTTCAGCGACACCCTCCGGGCCAGCGTGGAGGAACGAAGTGCTGCCCTCACCGTCGATGCCACCACCGGCGTGCGCACCACCGGCGGGAACACGGAGGGTCTCTACGCCCACGCCCCGACGACCACGGCGTGCGACGCGTCGGCCCTGGCCACCCGACTCGATGCGGATCCCGCCGCGGCGGCCGCCTGGGCCGGCGCGAGGGGGATCCCGGTCGACCGGATCGGGGAGCACCTCGCCGGACTCTTCCCCGTCTACCTGACGGTCGACACCCTGGTGACCAACCACCGGTTCGACGGCAACGGCGCGGTGGCCTTCGCCGCGGTCCTCCAGGCAGGAACGGCCGTCCTCGTCGACGCCCAGGGCCTCCCGGCCGTGCGCTGCGCCTGCGGCAACCCGCTCCTGCCGCCGGCGACGGGCCTCGTGGTGCAGTCGGCGACCTTCCGGGGAACGGTCTGGGACGGCTTCGACGCGGGTGCGGTGCACGCCGTGTCTGCGGCACCCGACCCGGTCGTCTCCCTGAGGACCGTCCACGTCGACACCGCGGAGTTCGTGGACCTCACCGCCGGAGGCGTCGAAGGGGAGACGGATCCCCTCCTGCTGGTGACGGTCGAGGATGTGACCGTCAAGGACGGCATCATGGAGGCAGCGACCACGGGCTCCGTCCGCGTCTCCGAGGACGGCAGTACCTGGGAGAAGGTCCTCGACACCGGTCCACTCTCCGACGTCGACGCCGCGGACGGACTGGCGGTCGCAGTGGGCCGCTCGGACTCGGGTGGCATCATCCACACGAGCACGGACGGGCGGACCTGGTCCGAGGCGATCCAGGTCATCGACCCACTGGTCGACGTCGCCCACGGTGACGGCGCGTGGGTCGCAGTGGGGGACCGCTCCTTCGCGGAGGAGTCCGGGGAAGGCGACGGCTCCTCGGGAGCCATCTACCTGAGCGAGGACGGGACCACCTGGGAGCGCGTCGCGACCACCGACCCGTACGAGAACGCGCACTTCGCGGACTCCCCGGAGATCCACTACCAGGCCATGCGTTCCGTCGGGTACGGCAACGGGCTGTGGGTGGCGATGGCCACTGAGTGTGCGTACCGCAGCTGTGAACTGGTGGAGTTCACCAGCGAGGACGCCCGCACCTGGACCCGTCACCACCTCGACTCCGAGATCCTGGACATGGACGTCCACCACAACGGCCAGACCTGGGGCTTCGTCGGGTCGGAAAGGGATCCCACCGGCATCGAGGAGAACATGGCGGAGAAGGACCGTCCCCTCGGCCTGGCCGGCACCAGTGCCGACGGGATCACCTGGCAGACGGGCGCGACCCAACCCGACCGCCCGTACCTGACCGGGCTGGGCGCCGGGCCCGAGGGGTGGTACGCGGTGGACACCCCCACCTACGGCTCCCGGGGGAGTGCGCCCTCGCGCGGGGAGGTCCACCACAGTGACAACCTCGAGACCTGGACACTGCTGGGCACCGTGGCCGAGGGGATCTCCGGGATCGCGGTGTTCCCCGGAGGGGCGACCGCGACCCCCACACCCACGGCGTCCCCGACACCCTCCCCGAGTGCCTCCGCAGACGCGGCCACGCTCGCGGGGATCGTCATCCGCACAGGTGGGCTCGAACTCGACACGGACGAGGGCGGGCCCACCCTGTTCGCCTACGAGGACCCCGCCTCCCGGGTGCTGGAGGAACTGCGGGCCGGACTCGGGGAGCCCGGCGAGGAGTTCCACGAGGGGGACGGGTACTGCTCGGTCGACACCACCTCGAGCTCGTGGAAGGGACTCACCCTCTACCACGAGGGCACCGACGGCGCGGGGAGGTGGTGGGTGAGGCTGTCCGGAGGGGCCGGGGACCTGCCCGGGGTGCCCGTGTCGACGGTGGAGGGGGTGACCCTGGGGACGTCGGGCGCCGAGGTGGTCCAGCTCGTGCCGGGGGCCGCCGCCGAGTCCTGGTCGTACGAGGGCGTCACGTGGAGTCGTTTCATGTCGGACATCGCGCAGGACGGAGAGATGGGCACGGAAGTCATGGCGGAGGACGGGACCGTGACCACCATCGGTGCGCCCGTGTGGGTGATGGGGGACTGCTGAGGAGGAGGGGATGGTCGGACACACCGCAGGAGCAGGAGTGGGGACCCGGAGGGCCGGCCCTGCAGGGCCGGACACACGGGGCCGGATCCTGCGGGCCCTCCTGACGGGTTCGCACCCCGGCGGTCGGTCGGTGTCCGTGCGCAGCCTGTCCGTCCTCGCCGTCTCCGTCCTCGTCCTCGCGGCATGCACGGGACCCGGATCCGACGGGGACGCCACCGCGCCCACCCCCGTGCAGTCCGGGAACGGGTCGCTGTCGGGGGACTCCCCTGTGACGGGCACGGGTCCGCCCTCGTCGGCGCCCTCATCGACGCCATCGGGGGGCGACCCGGGTGGGGAAGCGGGGGTGGACACGAGACCCGTGACACCCACCGGGACGCCGGGTGCCCTGGTCACGGGCCTGCGGGCCCCCTGGTCGATCGCCTTCCTCGGGGAGACTGCTCTCATCAGCCAACGGGACGACGCCCTCATCCTGGAGGTCCTCGACGGGGGTGGCACCCGCGAGGTGGGTGTCGTCGACGGGGTCCGCCACGGTGGGGAGGGAGGCCTGCTCGGCCTGGCCGTCGATGCCCACTCCCGTCTGTACGTCTACTCGACGGGGGAGGGCGGCAACCGCGTCCAGCGCCACGCGCTCACCGGCAGGCCCGGGTCCCTGGGGCTGGGACCTGCGGAGACCGTCATCGGGGGCCTGCCCTCCGCGGGCACCCACAACGGCGGGCGGATCGCCTTCGGGCCCGACGGCATGCTGTACGTGACCGTCGGGGACGCGGGACGCCGGGCGGAGGCCCAGGACCTGGACAGCCTGGCCGGGAAGATCCTGCGCCTGACGCCCGATGGTGCGGTGCCCGCGGACAACCCGGTCCCCGGTTCCCCGGTGTACAGCCTCGGTCACCGCAATCCGCAGGGACTGGCCTGGTCGGCGGACGGGACGCTCTTCTCCAGCGAGTTCGGCCAGAACACCTGGGACGAGCTCAACGTCATCGTCCCCGGGGGCAACTACGGGTGGCCCGAGGCGGAGGGCGAGGTCGGGGACGAGCGCTTCGTCGACCCCGTCCAGCAGTGGGCGACCTCTGCGGCCAGCCCCAGTGGCATCACTGTCCTCGGGGGCACGGTCTTCGTTGCGAACCTGCGGGCACACTCTGGCTCCTCACCAACAACACCGACGGGCGCGGCAGCCCGCGCGGGGACGACGACCAGCTGCTGGAGGTGGCGGTGGCGGAGGTCCCGTGAGCGCGTCAGGGGGCGTCGGAGCCCGCAGGGGTGCGGGTGGCGGGGCGGCGGGTGGCGGGGTGCCACCGGAGGCGGACGAGGGCGGGGCCGCATACCCTTTCCCCATGTCGCTCTTCCCCACTCGCACGGCGA
>JBQEKJ010000106.1:1370-7469 GCA_052103835.1 Pauljensenia sp. | reverse complement strand
GCACTCGTGACGTCGGGGGACCCCGACGCCGCAGTGCGGGACATGGTGAGCGCAGGCCAGCACCCGGCCCTGCGCACCGATCGGAAGGCGCGCGTGCGCGCCGCGAGGCAGGAGGACTGACGTGACACTGGCGGACCGGAACGGGCCGTACTTCGGGGAGTTCGGTGGGCGATTCGTCGCCGAGTCCCTCATGGGCACACTGGAGGACCTCGACTCGACCTGGCAGCGCCTGTGGCACGACCCGGACTTCCGCACCCGCCTGGACACCCTGTTGCGGGACTATGCGGGGCGGCCCTCGTTGCTGACGGAGGCCCACCGCTTCGCCGACGACCTGGGTGGCGTCCGCGTCTTCCTCAAGCGGGAGGACCTCAACCACACGGGCTCCCACAAGATCAACAACGTCCTCGGACAGGCGCTCCTCA
This sequence comes from Pauljensenia sp., assembly GCA_052103835.1. Classification (GTDB taxonomy): domain Bacteria; phylum Actinomycetota; class Actinomycetes; order Actinomycetales; family Actinomycetaceae; genus Pauljensenia. The sequence continues at coordinate 7,047 of JBQEKJ010000106.1, read as the reverse complement.
CCCAGGAGATCGGCAAGACCCGTGTCATCGCCGAGACAGGCGCGGGCCAGCACGGCGTGGCCACCGCCACCGCTGCGGCACTCATGGGTCTGGACTGCACGATCTACATGGGGCGTGAGGACACCGAGCGCCAGCATCTCAATGTCGCACGCATGCAGATGCTCGGCGCGGAGGTCGTGTCCGTCACCCAGGGGTCCCAGACCCTCAAGGACGCCATCAACGAGGCGTTCCGCGACTGGGTGACCAATGTGGACACCACGAACTACATCTTCGGCACCGCTGCGGGCCCCCACCCCTTCCCGACTCTCGTGCGCGACCTGCAGCGCGTCATCGGCGACGAGGCGCGCTCCCAGGTCCTCGGCCTGACCGGTCGACTGCCGGACATGGTGTGCGCATGCGTGGGTGGCGGTTCCAACGCCATCGGGACCTTCACCGCGTTCCTCGACGACGAGGGCGTCGCCCTCATGGGTTGCGAGGCCGGTGGGGACGGCTTCGACACGGGCCGGCATGCCGCCTCCATCACCGCGGGTGAGGTCGGAGTCCTCCACGGGGCACGATCCTTCCTCCTCCAGGAACGTGACGGCCAGACGAAGCCCTCCCACTCCATCTCGGCGGGTCTCGACTACCCGGGGGTCGGTCCCGAGCACTCCTGGCTGGCGCGAAGCGGACGGGTCCACTACGTGCCCGTCAGCGACACCGAGGCCATGGATGCCTTCCTCCTGCTGTCCAGGACGGAGGGGATCATCCCTGCCATCGAGTCCGCCCACGCCCTGGCCGGCGCCCGGGCATGGGCACTGGAGAAGGCGAAGGAGGGCCCCTTCGAGGAGGGGCACGAGCCCATCGTCGTGGTCTGCGTGTCGGGCCGCGGGGACAAGGACGTGGACACCGCCGCGGAGTGGTTCGGCCTGGGTGAGGCCACGCTGCAGGTGATCGACCCCAGCGCCGGCGAGGGCGGCATCCGCAGGGACGCGGCCACGGCGCAGCAATCAGCGACGACGGAGGGACAGGAATGACTCGGGCGGGATCCAGCGCGGCAGCCATCGACGCCGCCCACCGGCGCGGCGACGCCGCACTCATCGGCTACCTCCCGGTGGGCTACCCCACGGTGGAGACCTCCATCCGGGCGGGCAAGGTGCTCGCCGATGCGGGGTTCGACGTCCTCGAACTCGGTTTCCCCTACTCCGATCCCGGCATGGACGGACCCACGATCCAACGGGCCACCGTCTCCGCCCTCGAGCACGGCACCCACCTCGAGGACCTCCTGCACGCGGTCGACGAACTCACCGCCCACGGGCTTGCGACGGTGTCGATGACGTACTGGAACCCCATCGAGTGGTACGGGGTGGAGCGTTTTGCCGAGGACTTCGCCGCCGTGGGCGGCGCGGGCCTGGTCACACCCGACCTGCCACCTGAGGAGGGCGGGGACTGGGAGCTGGCCTCGGACGCCCATGACCTGGAGCGCATCTACCTGGTGGCGCCCTCGTCCCCGGAGCACCGTCTGCGCCTCATCGCGGATCACTCCCGCGGCTGGGTGTATGCCGCCTCCACCATGGGTGTCACCGGAGCGCGGGCCAGTGTTGACGACCATGCCCGTGCCCTGGTCGAGCGCACCCGGGCGGCAGGGGCTGAGCGCGTCTGCGTGGGGCTGGGAGTGTCCACCGGGGCCCAGGCCCGCGACATCGCCGCCTATGCCGACGGTGTCATCGTCGGATCGGCGCTGGTGCGCACCCTCTTCGAGCCCGACACCGATCAGGCACTGCGCGACCTGGAGCAGTTGGCTGGTGAGCTCGTGGCCGGAGTGCGCGGCGCGTCACGGGGCACGAGGTGACCCTGCCCGCAGCCATTCCCTCACCCGGGCAGGGCGTCTGGCACCTGGGCCCGCTGCCGCTGCGGGCCTACGGGCTCCTCATCGTCTGCGGCATGGTCGTGGCCGTGTGGATCACCACCCGCCGCTATGCGGCGCGTGGGGGCGACCCGGAACTCGTGACGACCATGGCCATGTGGGCCATTCCCTTCGGCATCGTGGGAGCCCGGATCTACCACGTCATCACCTCACCTGCCGCCTACTTCGGGCCGGGGGGCAACCCGTGGCAGGCGCTGGAGATCTGGAAGGGCGGGCTCGGCATCTGGGGGGCGGTGGCCCTGGGGGCCGTGGGGGCCTGGATCGCGGTCCGCCGCGCAGGCCAGCGCATGGGTCCCATGGCGGACTCCCTCGCACCCGCACTGCTGGTGGCCCAGGCCATCGGACGCTGGGGGAACTGGTTCAACCAGGAGCTCTTCGGTGCTCCGACGACGCTGCCGTGGGGCCTGCGCATCGATGCCGTCCACATGCCTGCGGGCTACGCGGAGGGGACCCTGTTCCACCCGACCTTCCTCTACGAGTTCCTCTGGAACCTCGCCATGGCCGGGATCATCGTCGCACTGGACCGCAGGAACCGCTTCCGTTCCGGACAGGTGTTCGCCCTGTACCTCATGGCCTACACCCTGGGCCGCGGTTGGATCGAGATGCTGCGCATCGATGATGCCGAGCACGTCCTGGGCCTGCGCCTGAATGTCTGGACCTCGCTCCTGGTGTTCCTGGGTGGTCTTCTCCTCTACGTGCTGGCGGGGCGCAGGGGTGCCCCGACGCAGGTGGTGGAGGGGGAACGGACGACCGTGGACAGCCGTGACGAACCGGACAGCAGCGGCGTCGATGCCGGACTCCCTGCGGGGCAGGAGGGCACTGAGGGGGCCAATGGTCCCACCACACACGGCCCGGCATCCCCCGAGGACCCGGCTGACCGGTAGACTGGCTCCATGCGCCGAGCGAAAATCGTATGCACACTGGGACCTGCCACGGAGTCCCCTGAACAGGTCCAGGCACTGGTGGACGCCGGGATGGACGTGGCGCGGATCAACCGCTCCCACGGGACCGCTGCCGAGCAGGAGGTCGTCATCGAGCGGATTCGCCGCGCGGCAGCGACCTCCGGCCGCGCGGTCGCCATCCTCGTCGACCTCCAGGGCCCCAAGATCCGCCTCCAGACCTTCAAGGACGGTCCGCAGTACCTGGAGGTGGGTGACACCTTCACCATCACCGTCGACGACGTCGAGGGCACCAAGGAACGGGTCGGGACGACCTTCAAGGGTCTCCCGGGTGACTGCCGGCCCGGTGACCGCCTCCTCATCGACGACGGCAATGTCGCGGTCCGCGTCACCGAGGTGACCGACACCGACGTCATCACACGCGTCGAGGTCCCCGGATACGTCTCCGACCACAAGGGACTGAACCTCCCCGGGGTGGCCGTCTCCGTCCCCGCCCTGTCCGAGAAGGACCGTGAGGATCTCCGCTGGGGCCTCAACATCGGGTGCGACTTCATCGCACTGTCCTTCGTCCGCAGCGCGGTCGACATCGAGGACGTCCACAAGATCATGGACGAGGAGGGCATCCGACGCCCCGTCATCGCCAAGATCGAGAAGCCCCAGGCGGTCGACGCGATCGAGGAGATCGTCGATGCGTTCGACGGCATCATGGTGGCGCGCGGTGACCTGGGCGTCGAGATGCCCCTTGAGGTCGTGCCCCTGGTGCAGAAGCGGGCCATCGAGCTGGCGAGGCGTCAGGCCAAGCCGGTCATCGTCGCCACGCAGGTGCTGGAGTCGATGATCAAGAACCCGCGGCCCACCCGTGCCGAGGCCTCCGACTGCGCCAACGCCATTCTTGACGGTGCCGACTCGGTCATGCTCTCCGGTGAGACCTCCGTGGGTGCCTACCCCATCGAGTGCGTGCGCACCATGGCCCGCATCATCGAGAACACCGAGGAGAACGGTGGGGAGCGCATCGCCCCCCTGGGTGCCTTCGTGGTCGACCGTGCGGCAGTCATCTGCCAGGCGGCAGCGGCCGTGGGGGAGCGCCTGGACGTCAAGTTCCTGGTGACCTTCACGCAGTCCGGTTCCACTGCGCGCCGCATGTCGCGCCTGCGCAGCCCCATCCCCATGCTGGCGTTCACGCCGCTGGAGGAGACCCGTCGCCAGCTGGCCCTGTCCTGGGGCATCCAGACCTACCGGGTCCCCGAGGTCACCCACACCGACGACATGGTGTGGCAGGTCGACCAGGTGGCACAGTCCGCCCACCTCGCTGAGGTCGGCGACGAACTGGTGCTCGTGGCGGGCATGCCGCCGGGGACGTCCGGCTCCTCGAACCTCATCCGTGTCCACACGGTCGGTGACCAGGTGGACTACTCGATCGGTGGTGGCGGCCAGCACTGACCGTCGAGGTCCATGCGCCGGAGGGCGGCATCCGCACGGGTGCCGCCCTCCGGCGTCTGTGTGCCCGTTCCGTTGTGTCGACATCCACATGAGGTTGCGTCCCGGTTGGTTGTGTGGGAATAATGGAGTGCCGGTCGCGTTGAGATCGGCAGGGTCCTGATGAGCTCCCGAAGTCGGGAGCGCCTGGACACCCCGACGTTGGCTGCCGCGGTTGCCTGTGCTCCATCTGCACATACCCCGGTGGCATCTGAGGAAGAGGAAGAAGAAGAGAAGAATGCACAAGAACATGAACATGAACAACATCGACAACCGAATCATCGACCGGACGACAACTGTGTCCGTCCACGACAGGTTCAGCGGACGACAGGCGAACAACCTGCTCGCTGAGCATCTCCCGGAGGCCGTGCGGCCCTGGTTCGACGACTGGAGCGACGATGCGGGCATCGAGTCCGCCATCGAGGCCCTGAGGGAGCCACGTCGCCGCAGGCAGGCCGCCAACTATCTGGGCCTGGAACTGATCCCTGCTGCGTGATCCTCGGCACCTGAGTGATCCTTGGTACCCGCACGGTCCCGCCGCGCAGGTGCGCGGCGGGACGAACGGTACCCCGAGTGGGATTCGAACCCACAACAAGCCGGGTTTGAGCCGACCGCCTCTGCCAGTTGGGCTATCGGGGCTGCACGCGGCGGTGCCTGTCAAGGATAGGATAGCGATCGCTCCCTGAACAACCTGAGGACCGAACATGACTGCAGATCAGACCTCCCCCCGCCGCGTACTCGTGGCCGAGGACGAGACACTCATCCGCCTCGACATCGTCGAGACGCTGACCGGTGCCGGATTTGAGGTGGTCGGGGAGGCAGTCGACGGCGAGGAAGCTGTGAAGCTCGCGCTCGAGCTCGAACCCGATCTGTGCGTCATGGACGTCAAGATGCCGAAGATGGACGGCATCACCGCAGCAGAGAGAATCCTCAAGGAGCTCTCCTGTGCGGTCGTCATGCTCACAGCCTTCAGCCAGACCGAACTGGTCGAACGGGCACGCGACGCCGGCGCGATGGCCTACGTGGTCAAGCCGTTCAGCCCCGCGGACCTCATCCCGGCTGTCGAGATCGCGCTGTCGCGCCACCAGGAGATCGAATCCCTGGAGGAGGAGATCGCCGACCTCACGGACCGCTTCGAGACGCGCAAGCGGGTGGACCGGGCCAAGGGCCTGCTCATGAAGAACATGGGCATGTCGGAGCCCGAGGCATTCCGCTGGATCCAGAAGACGTCCATGGATCGCAGGCTCTCCATGCGGGAGGTCGCCGACGCTGTGATCGACCAGGTCGAGGACTGACACCCCTTCCCCCCCGTGCCGGAAGACGTGGCACGGAGGGAGGTGTTGGGAATGGGCCGGAGGGGCCGCCACGCACTGCGTGGCGGCCCCACCGGCCCATCGCG
>JBQEKJ010000106.1:0-1360 GCA_052103835.1 Pauljensenia sp. | reverse complement strand
CCCCCGGGGCCCGGTTGGTGTGTTTGGGTACTGGGCGGGCGGGGCGCCCCCGCCGGGGGGGGGGGCCCCTCCGGCCCATCGCGCGTCTGGCGTGCACGAGGTGTGCAGGTCCGCACCCGGTGGGATCTGCCCGGACCGGACGCGCACGAGGACCTGCAACGGCGCGCGGGAGTTGACGATCAGGCGCCCGGCCGACCGTCGGGGGCACCGGCGACCTCGCAACCTCCCGCACCGAGGAGCCGGTTCGACACGCGGGCACTGGCGACCAGTCGTCCCTCCCCGTCGCGGATGTCGACGACATGGACGGTGGAAGTGCGACCCAGGTGAACCGCGGTGGCAGTCGCCACCACCGGCGCGGAGTGGGCGGCTCGCAGGTGGGAGATGGACAGCTCCACGCCCACCGCGCCAGCGGTCCCGACCTCGTGTGCCCGGGCCTGCGCCGCCAGGGAGGCAGCGGTCTCTGCCAGGGCCGCCGAGGCCCCACCGTGCAGCAGGCCAGCGGACTGCCGGTTGCCCTCCAGCGGCATGGTGACCACGGTGCGTTGCGCCGAGTGCTCGACGACCTCCATGCCCATGCGTTCCATCAGTGATCCCGTCCAGTGGAGACCCACCAGGGAGGCGGGTGCGGGTGGGTTCATGTCGTCGTTCACGCTCATGGGCCCTAGGGTGTCACGTGTGACGGACACCCTGCTGATCATCGACGGCCATTCCGTGGCCTTCCGTGCCTTCTACGCCCTGCCTGCGGACACGTTCAGGACCTCGACGGGCCAGTGCACCAATGCCGTCTACGGCTTCGTCTCCATGCTGGTGCGCCTCCTGGAGACCGAGCGTCCGACGCACGTGGCGGTCGCCTTCGACGTCTCCCGGCACTCCTTCCGCACGGAGGAGTACCCGGAGTACAAGGGCACACGCGCCGAGACGCCGCCGGAGTTCATCGGCCAGGTCGAGATCATCCAGGACGTGCTCACGGCGATGGGGATCCGATCCCTGACCAAGGACGGCTACGAGGCCGACGACATCCTCGCCACCCTCTCCACCGAGGCATCGGGGCAGGGGTGGCACGTGCTCGTCGCGTCAGGGGACCGCGACTCCTTCCAGCTCGTCAACGACCGGGTCACCGTGCTCTACCCGGGTCAGGGCCCCGGGGACCTGCGCGAGATGACCCCAGCCGCCATCGAGGCCAAGTACGGGCTCCCTCCGCAGCGCTACCCCGAGCTCGCCGCCCTCGTGGGGGAGACCTCCGACAACCTGCCGGGAGTCCCCGGGGTGGGTCCCAAGACCGCCGCCCAGTGGATCACGAAGTTCGACGGTCTCGACAACCTCCTGGCGCGCGCCGGCGAGGTCGGGGGCAAGCGCGGCG
>JBQEKJ010000105.1:0-7493 GCA_052103835.1 Pauljensenia sp. | reverse complement strand
GGAGGACCTCCTCCATCGTCATGGTGCCACCGGGCATGGCCAGTTGCAGCCCGGGGCCCCCGTGCTCCATGAGCACCTGTCGGCAGCGCCCGCACGGCGAGATCGCCTCACCGTGCGCATTGACGCACGCGAAGGCGACCAGCCGGCCGCCGCCACTGTTGACCAGTTCGGAGACCAGCCCGCACTCCGCGCACAGCGCGACACCGTAGGCGGCGTTCTCCACATTGCAGCCCGTCACCACGCGTCCGTCGTCCACCAGGGCGGCAGCTCCCACGGGGTAGCCGGAGTAGGGCGCATAGGCGCGCTGCATGGCCGCGACCGCCAGGTCGTGCAGACGTCCCCAGGTCGCGGCGTCGATCCTCGGACTCATGCGTCCTCCCCTGGCGCGGAGCCCCGCCCTCGTGCGCCCCCGGTGTGGGGGGTACGAGGGCGGACCTGCATGCCGATCACGGGTATGCCTTGCCTTCGGCTGCCGGGGCCCGCACGGCGCCCACGAAGCCCGCGACCGCCAGGATGGTGACGATGTAGGGGATCATCAGCAGGAACTGCGAGGGGATGTCCGCGCCGACGGCCTGCATGACGGCTCCCAGGTTCGTGGCGAAGCCGAACAGGAGTGCCGCGCCCAGGGCCCCCTTGGGGTTCCAACGTCCCAGGATCATGGCCGCCAGGGCGATGAAGCCGTTGCCCGCGGCCATGTCCTTGGTGAAGGCCAGGCCCTGGCCGACGGTGAAGAATGCGCCACCCAGGCCTGCCAGTGCGCCACCGAGGACGACGTTCTGCCAGCGGATGCGATTGACCCTGATGCCCACGGTGTCCGCCGCGCGGGGGTGCTCGCCGCTGGCACGCATGCGCAGACCCCACCGGGAGTTGAACACCATGAACTGGAGCGCGATGACCGCGAAGTACATGAGATACACGAGGATCGTCTGGTTGAAGAGCACCGGCCCGATGACCGGGATGTCCTTGAGCACCGGGATGCCCATGACGGGCAGGCGGGAACCTCGGTTGAGGGTCGGCGTCTGCTTGAGCAGCGTCGAGAAGAGGAAGGAGGTCAGGCCGATCACCAGCATGTTCAGCACCACGCCGACCACGATGTGGTCCGCACGGTACTTGATGGTGAACAGTGCCAGGAGGACTGCCACGAGCATGCCGGCGATCGGGGCCCCGATGAGCCCCAACCACGGGCTGCCTGCCGCGGATGCCACGACGACGCCCAGGAAGGCGCCGGCGAGCAGCTGCCCCTCGATGGCGATGTTGATGATGCCGGAGCGCTCGCACACGACACCCGAGAGGGAGCCGAACACGAGGGGCGTGGCGAACATCAGGCCGCCTGCCAGGAGCGAGACCACCGGCAGGACCGCATCGGGCTTGTCGGCCACGGTCCACACCAGGAACGTGAGGACGAAGGAGACACCGGCGAGGACCATCAGCCAGCCCGAGGCCTGACGGCGCTGGAGTGCGCGGGCCCAGATCAGGGCGGTGGCGGCGGCGGCCAGGACGGTGAGGACCAGGCCGAAGGGGAGGGCGGGGACGGTGAGCTCCCCCATGGCGAACCAGGAGGTGGCCCCGGAGAAGGAGACACGCGAGTCACCACTGGAAAGCAGTGCCATCGCGAGGGTGAGGACCGTGAGGATGGTCGAGACCACGGGGTCGCGCCACTGGACGGGTGCGATGATCCCCTGCTCGGCAGCGGTGGCGCGAGCCGGTTCTGCGGCTGTTGTCGTGTGGGTGCTCATGCCGCTGCTCCTTCCGTGGTGGTGGCCTCCGCGCTGCGGGCGGCCAGTGTCTGGCGTGCACGTCGGTGGCGGATGGCCTCCGAGGCGGCGATGAGCAGCACGATGATCGCCTGGGTGATCTGGACGATGTCGACGGGGATGCCGGCGGAGGACTGCATGACCGCGCCTCCGGCGTTGAGGGCACCGAAGAGGGTGCCCGCCAGGACCACGCCGAGCGGGCTGTTGCGTCCCAGCAGCGCCACTGTGATGGCGTCGAAGCCATAGGAGCCGGCCACACCGTTGGTGATCGCGCCCTCTGTGCCCAGCACCGGTGCCGTGCCGGCCAGGCCGGCCAGGGCTCCGGAGATCACCAGGGTGAGCATCAGGGTGCGCGGCACGTTGATACCGGCCGTGCGTGCAGCAGAGGCATTTGCACCGGCAGCACGCAGTTCGAAGCCGAAGGTCGAGCGCTTGAGCAGCCACCACACGAACACTGCCGCGACGATGGCGATGATGAAGCCGAGGTGCAGGCGGAATCCGGACCCCAGGATCTGCGGGTACTTGGCGGTCGCGGCCACGGCCTGCGACTTGCCGGGGTAGCCTCCGGGGCCGGTGAAGGCCCTGGTCGTCAGCAGGAACTGGACCAGGAAGGCAGCCACGGAGTTGAGCATGATGGTGACGATGACCTCGTTGGCGCCCAGTCGTGCCTTGAGGATTCCGGGGATGAAGCCCCACAGGGCACCACCCACGACCGCGCCGATGATGGCGACCAGCAGGTGGACCACCACGGGGAGTTGGAACTGGAAGCCGATGTAGCCACCCACGACCGCGCCGATGAGCAGTTGGCCCTGGACGCCGATGTTGAACAGGCCCGCCGTGAAGGACACCGCGATCGCAAGGCCCGCGATGATCAGGGGGACCGCCCGGGTGAGGGTCTCGGAGAGGGGACGGAAGGCGGCGGTCGCGCTCGACTGGGTCCAGTCGAAGATGGACCCGCGCACCAAGGAGGTGAAGAAGCCGCCGAAGGCGTTGGCGAAGGCCGCCAGGAAGTCACCGGGACGCGCGAAGAGGTACCCGGCGGTGCTCTGGACGTCCTCGTCGAAGATCGCGACGATGAGGGCCCCGATGACCAGGGCCACCGCAATGGCCATGGCGATGGTGCCCACGGACGGGCTGAAGAACTGCTGGAGGATCCGGGTGAGCCAGTTCGAGCTGCGCTTGGGCTCCAGCTCCTCGGGTGCTGCAGGCTCGGTCTGCACGATGCTCACTCTGCGGCCTCCTCAATGGTGGTGGGATGGGCCTTGGCCTCGGCGCGGGCGTCCTCCAGCGGGACCCCGGCCATCATCAGACCGAGGACGTCACGGGGGGTGTCTGGATCGACGATGCCGACGATGCGACCGCGGTACATGACGGCGATCCGGTCGGCCAGGGAGGTGACCTCGTCGAGCTCGGTGGAAACGACCAGGACTGCCGTGCCCTTGTCACGTTCCTCGACGATGCGGGAGTGGACGAACTCGATGGAGCCCACGTCCAGGCCGCGGGTGGGCTGGGAGGCGACGAGGGCGCGCAGGGGGCGTGAGAGCTCCCGCGCCAGGATCGTCTTCTGCTGGTTTCCGCCGGAGAGGGTGGAGATGGGGTCCGAGACGCTGGTGACGCGCACGTCGAACTCATCGCGCAGGGCCTCCGCATTGGACTGGACGCGGCCCAGGTCCATCGAGATCCCCGTGGCGAAGGGCTTGCGGTAGTACTGGTCGAGGACCATGTTCTCCGCGATGCTGAAGGTGGAGATCATGCCGTCCTCGGACCGGTCCTCGGGGACGTATCCGAGTCCGGCCTCCAGGCGTTGGCGGATGCTCATCCCGGCGATGTCCGTCTCGTCCAGGGAGATGGTGCCGGCGTCGGGTTTGATCGAGCCCAGCGTCGTCTCGCACAGTTCGGTCTGGCCGTTGCCCTGGACGCCGGCGATGCAGAGGATCTCCCCGGCACGCACGTCCAGGTCGATGTGGTCCAGGGCGACATGCCCGGTCTCGTCCAGGACCGACAGCTCCCGGAAGCTCAGCACCCGCTCTCCCGGCTGGGCGGGTTCCTTGTCGACCCCGAGGTCCACCGCGCGGCCCACCATGAGGGAGGCCAGCTCGGACTCGGTGGAGGTCGGCTCGGCCTCGCCCACCACCTTGCCACGTCGGATGACCGTGATGCGGTCGGCGATGGCGCGGACCTCGCGCAACTTGTGGGTGATGAAGACGATGGACGTTCCCGCGTCGCGCAACTCACCCATGATGCCGATGAGTTCATCGGTCTCCTGGGGGGTGAGGACGGCGGTGGGCTCGTCGAGGATCAGCACCTTCGCGTCACGGGAGAGCGCCTTGATGATCTCCACTCGCTGCTGGGCACCGACGGAGAGGTCCTCGATGACGGCGTCCGGATCGATGTCGAAACCGAAGCGGGTGGAGAGCTCACGGACCTTGTCGCGGGCTGCCGCCTTGTCGATGACCCCCAGTGGTCCGACCGGCTCATAGCCCAGCGCGACAGACTCGGCGACCGTGAACACGGGGACCAGCATGAAGTGCTGGTGGACCATCCCGATGCCTGCGGCCACGGCGTCACCGGGTCCCTGGAAGGAGACGGGCGTGCCGTCGATGACGATGCGGCCGTCATCGGGCTGGTAGAGGCCGTAGAGGACGTTCATCAGCGTGGACTTGCCTGCGCCGTTCTCGCCGAGGAGAGCGTGGATCTCGCCAGGTTCGACGACCAGGTCGATGTGGTCGTTGGCCACAAGCGGCCCGAAAACCTTGGTGATCCCCTCCAATTCAAGTTTCACATCGGTTCCTTCGGAATTGTGTGCCCTTGGCGTCACTGTCCGGGCGGGCTGATCAGTCTATCGGGATTCAGGCTGGTCCGGAGCGACTCCGGCACCCAACCTACTCGCTTGCGGCCCCCTCCCCCGCCACGCCCCTGGCGCAGCCCACGGGGTGGGGTGGGCAAGGGCGCGCGACGACACGACGGGGGCGCAGGGCAGATGCCCTGCGCCCCCGTCCCTGGGGTCACAACCTCAGAGTGTCAGCTGGGCGAGTTGGTGGACTCGACTGTGATGGTGCCGTCCTTGATCTGGGACTCGAGGTCCGAGATCTGGGACTTCAACTCGTCGGAGACCTTGGAGTCGAAGTCGTGGAACGGGGCGATGCCGACACCGCCGTTGGCGATGGTGCCGACGTAGTCGTCATGGGTCCAGGAACCGTCCTGGACGGTCTTGACAGTGTCGAAGACGGCCTGGCCGATCTCCTTCATGACAGAGGTGAGGATGATGTCGCCGTAATCGGGCTGGGTGAGGAAGCCATCGGCGTCGACCCACACGACGGAGGCGTTGCCGGCCTCCTTGGCGGCGGCCAATGTGCCCTCACCGACGGGGCCTGCGACCGGCATGATGATGTCCGCGCCCTGCTGGATCAGCTGGGTGGTGAACTGCTTGCCCTTCGAGGTGTCCGTGAAGTCACCGGTGGCCATGCCCGTCTGGGCCTCCTTGTCCCAGCCGAGCAGCTGGACGGAAGTGCCGTTGGTCTCGTTGTACTTCGCGATGCCGTCGGCGTAGCCGTCGGCGAAGACCGCGGTGGAGGGGATCTGCATGCCCAGGTAGGTACCGACCTTGCCGGTCGTGGTCATGCCCGCGGAGGCGTAGCCCGCCAGGTAGGCTGCCTCGGCGGTGTTGAAGACCAGCGCCTTGGAGTTCTCCGGGGCGTCCGCGAAGGTCGAGTCGACGAGGGCGAACTTGACGTCCGGGTACTTGATGGCAGCCTCGTTCATGGCATCCGCCATGAGGAAGCCGACGCCGAAGATGACATCGCAGCCACCCTGGACCATGTTCTCGATGTTGGGGACGAAGTCGGAGTCCTGCTGGGACTCGGCGTAGTCGACCTCGACGCCCAGCTCGGTCTTCGCGCGGTCCATGCCCTCGTGGCCGGACTGGTTGAAGGACTTGTCGTCGAAACCACCGGAGTCGGAGACCATGCAGGCCTTGACGGAACCGGCTGCTGCACCGGACTGGTCCGTGCCGGACTGGTCACCGGATGCTGACTCGGGCGCTGCACCACAACCTGCGAGGGCGAGGGCGGCAACCGCGGTGGCGGCTCCGAACTTGAGGGTGTTCTTCACGTCTTTCCTCCTGGGACGATGGGGGGCGGCCGTTGTGACGGCACGTCACACAATCCTAACCAGTGGACACCGGTGGACATGGCGTCGTTGCCCAATCGCAACCCACCCTTGAGAACGCACGCCCCCCTCCCCCTCGAAGCACGCCTCCCCAGCACCCCGAGGCACGCCCCCCGGCACCCCGAAGCACGCCCAATCTCCAGGAGGGGCTCGGAGCCACCCCGAGTGCAAGCAGCACCTGACCGATCAGCCCCGGGGTTGACGCCGACCGCCCTCGTCGATGGGCCGTCTCCCGGGTGATCCACACCTGAGGGGGACGCGTTCGGCTTTCCACAGATCATCCGGACCGCTTCTTGCTGTCCACAGGGGCCGCAGCCACCGCTCGTCCGTGGGACATGCAGGCACTCAAGGTGTCCACATGTCCACTCACATCTCAGACCTCGTCGCCATCAGGCATGGATGCCGCCTGCAACTCCCATCTGACCTGCCGTGGTGGGAGCAGGCACGAGTCATCCACGACGCCCGGCTGGAGGATGCGCTCGCATCAATGACCGGTGCGGTCGCGGTGCTCCAGTCCGCCGTACTCGTGCACGGTGGAATGCTCCGCCACGTCACCGACCAGGCGCACGTCCGGGTGGGCTGGAACAGGAGTCTGAGGCGTCATCCCCGGGGCAGGCTGTGGGACCTTCCGCGGGAAATGCGGCACGAGAGACTCTCGCGCCGACCCGTCGTCAACCACAGGATGACCTTCGACGAGGGAGAAGTGACCGAGGTCGGGGGCATCCGTGTCACCGACCTCTCACGAACGACGCTCGACGCCGCGCGCTTCCTCGCACCCGACGATGCCTTCGTTGCCACGGAGTCCCTGCTAGCAGCCGCAGCTGGACGGGACCGATGGTGGAGGGACCGCGTCAACGAGCTCAAGGGATCGGCAGATGGATTCAGAGCCATCCTGTTGAACCGTCTCGACGACATGCGCGGTCTGCGGGGAGTGGCCCAGGCACGCGACATCCTCACACTGGCCTCCCCCCTCTCGGAGTCCGCGTGGGAGTCCGAGCTCCGGCGCATCGCGCTGGCTGCCGGGTACGCAGATCTCGAACCACAGGTCAAGGTCCGAACCCGGCGAGGAACCCGATGGGTCGACATCGGGCATGCGCGGATGCGTCGCGGCCTGGAGGTCAATGGCGACATCAAGTACGACAGCCCTCGAGGTCAGGAGGTCATCCGAGCAGAACAGGCCCGTCTGGAGGAGCTGGCCGACGCTGGCTTCCGCGCGCGGCCCCTGTCCGTCGGGGAGGTCCAGGACACGGCGAAGCTCCTTCAGATCCTCGACGAGGACTTCGGGGAGAGCCGACACGCCTCCGGGCACCCCCGCCTGTGGACACCAGGCGAAAGAAACAGGTACTCCTCCCTGTGAGGCCCATGTCCTGAGCGCTCCTGTAGGAACTCGTATCCAACAGCGGTGTCTGGGCCCGGGGACGTCGGCCGACCGAGTTGAGTCCCAGCTTGATGCCTTCGGGGCCGGGGACCAGGACCAGCCCATGCCAGATCCATGGAAGATCCATGATGAGCAAGAAAGAGGCGTGCCTCGCAGCCCCAGAGAGGCGTGCCTCGCAGCCCCAGAGAGGCGTG
>JBQEKJ010000104.1:0-7512 GCA_052103835.1 Pauljensenia sp. | reverse complement strand
GGGACATGGATCCCCGGGGCGGCGGCCACCGGGACCATGGCATGATCGTCGGGGGAGGTCGCTGTGCAACATGACGTGCTGGTCATTGACGACGAGACCGAACTGGCCGAGGCCTGCGCGGACTACCTGCGGGCCTACGGGCTGGTGGCCGACACCTGCGGGGACGCCGAGTCCGCCGTGGAGTGGTTCCGGTGCCACGACACCCGCCTGGTCCTGCTGGACGTCAACCTGCCGGGAGCCAGCGGCTTCGACCTGTGTCGGCGCCTGCGTGTCACCACCGAGGTCCCGATCCTGTTCATCAGCGCCCGAGGCGGCGAGGACGACGAGATCCTCGCCCTGTCCATCGGTGGGGATGACTACCTGACCAAGCCGTTCTCGCTGGCGCTGATGCTGGCGAAGGTACGGCGGATGCTCGCCCGGGCCCAGCCCTCCACCTCTGGGGAGGACTTCGATGACGGCTGGTTGCGCGTGGATGCGCAGGCCGGTCGGACCTACGTCGACGGTGCGGAGGTCCACCTCAAGGCCATGGAGGACAAGCTGTTGAGGTACCTGGTGGCGCGGCGCGGCGACGTGGTCACCAAGGCGGAGCTCTTCGCCCACGTCTGGGAGGAGCCCTTGACCTCCGACGGGACTCTGGCGGTGCACGTGCGCCGCGTGCGCGCGAGGATCGAACCCGATCCCGACCAACCCGTCTACATCCGCACCGTGTGGGGGAGGGGCTACCTCTTCGAGCCGCCGTCCGTCCGCGCCTCGTCGAACGTCGGCACGCCCACCGTCCCCGCCTCGGGGACATCAGGGTTGGCGCGATCAGACGACGGGTCAGTGCAGCGAGGCAGACACCGTGAGCGCTTCTGAATCGCGGTTGCGGGTGTTGTGGGTCGCTCTTGTCGTGCTGCTGGTGGGGGCGGTGGCCCTGCTGTGGTCGGCGCAACGCCAGCCATGGCCGACTCCCGACGTGGCAGCAGCCAACGACCTGAGGGAGCGCGCCGGGCAGGCTTGGGATTCCGGCCTGGATGCTGCGACCTTCGCCCGACCGGACCTGCGGTTTTCCGTGGTCGACTCCTCGGGCACCCGGATCCATGAGCAGAACGGGGCTCCTTCGACGGCGCTGGAGGTGGCGGCCCAGGGAGCGATCGTGCTGCCCGTCGAGGTCGAGGGACACCAGGTCGGCGTCCTCTATTTCTTTGACGATGCCCAGCAAGCGGCCCTGGGGCAAAGAGAGGCTCGGGTGGCGCGCACGGCCTGTGCGGTGGTCGTGATCATGGCGCTGGGGGTCGGAAGCGTGCTCGTCTGGGTGGAGCTGCGCTACCTGCGTCCCTTCCGGCGGATGCGCCGCTTTGCCCAGGACGTGGCGGGCGGCGACCTCGAGGCGCCGCTCACGATGGACCGGGCCAATGCCTTCGGTGCGTTCACGGAGAGCTTCGACCTCATGCGGGTGGAGCTGGCCGCCTCCAGGCACCGTGAGCAGGAGGCGAAGGAGGTGCGCTCAGCACTGGTGGCACAACTCAACCACGACCTTCGCACACCGGTGGCCACGATCGCCGCCAGCGCCGAGGTCCTGCGCATCGGGGAGGAGGACCCTCGCCGTATCGCCCGGTTGGAGACCATCGTGGCCAAGACCGAGCAGATCACCGACCTGACCGATGAACTGTCGCGGGCGGGCCGCTCGGAGCAGGCGGTGCTGGAGGTGCATCCGCAGGAGTACTCCAGCCACGAGTTGGCGGCGCTGGTCGCGCAGTCCACGGAGCACATCGACGTGCCCCGCCCGCCGGATGCCCTGCTGGCGTTCGACCCGGGGCGGGTCCGCCAAGTGCTCGACAACATCGTCTCCAACTCCGCCAAGTACGTCGGCGGGGGCGCGCCCCTGCGCGTGTCGTGGACGCTGGGACCGGAGACCCTGCGCCTGGGGATCGCGGACGCCGGCGACGGCGTGCCCGAGGAAGAACTCCCTGGCCTGCTGGGACGCGGGGTACGCGGCAGCAACGCCGTGGGACACCCCGGGGAGGGACTGGGCCTCTTCACCAGTGCCCAGCTCATGGAACGGATGGGAGGGTCACTGTCGGTGGCGAACCTGCACCCCGGGTTCCTGGTGGACCTGGAGATCCCGATGGCGTGAGGCTCCGCCCTGGGGCACCAGACGTGCACGGCATGATGGTGGACCTTCACACCGCGCGCTGTGCGGAAATGCACCCAGTTTCTCCGCGGGAACGCACGGGTCTCGGCATCAGTGCAGGTCAGACCTTCACTCGCCAGTCGGAGAGCGTCCCGGAGGTGGAAACTGGGTGCATTCCTGCACACCTCTCGCGGGTATCCGTGCGAACGGACCCGGTCGGAGCCCTTCACCGGCCTCACCAACGCCCGATTGGACCCGGGGGTGCCCTTCACCGTCCGAACGGCCCAGTCCGTCTCCCATTTGCCCCTCATGCTCCTCCTGTCCTGGTGTCGCAGCGTCCCACACTCCCCATGCCCGTCCCGGCCCCGTCCACCCAGTTCAGGAAGACTTCAGACTTCGGCAAGGACTGTTCATCGCCCGTGCCCCTAGCGTGGTCAGTGCCGACACGGGAAGCCCCGAGTGTCCCACCCGTCCGGTTGCCCGAACCTTCAGGGTCCCCGAACCACGAGAGCCCCAACCACTCCCGGGCACCTGGACTGCTCGACCAGCACCACCTCGAAAGGCACGCCATGGAACCCGTCATCGAAGCGACACGACTGTCCAAGACCTTCTCCCAGTCCGGGCGCCAGCAACACGTCCTGCGCAACATCGACCTGAGGATCCGCCCGGGGGAGTTCACCGTGATCATGGGCCCCTCGGGCGCCGGCAAGTCGACGCTGCTCTACGCGCTCTCGGGCATGGACCGTCCGTCCCTGGGCCGGGTGGTCCTGGCCGGCACCGACATCTCCTCCTTCGACGAGGACCGACTGGCCCGCTTCCGGCGCACCCACTGCGGGTTCGTCTTCCAACAGATCCACCTCCTGGATTCCATGAGCGTCATGGACAATGTGATGGTTGCGGGTCTGCTGGGCACCAAGGACCGCAGGACCCTGGGCGCGCGCGCCGAGGAACTCTTCGACATGGTCGGCCTCTCGACCTCCGACACGGGGAAACAGGCGGGCGTCCTCTCAGGCGGGGAGGCCCAGCGTGCCGCCCTTGTGCGCGCACTCATCAATCACCCCGACGTCCTCTTCGCCGACGAACCCACCGGCCAGCTCAACTCCGAGTCGACCACGCGCGTGCTGGACCTCCTCTCCCAGGTCAACCGTGGTGGCCAGACCGTCGTCATGGTCACCCACGACCAGCGCTGCGCGATCCGCGGGGACCGCGTGCTCTACCTCCGCGACGGCGTGATCCACGGGGAGCTCGACCTTCGCAGCGTGGACGGACAGGGCGGACACGAGGTCGACGAGGGCGACGCCCGCTCCACGATCGTTGAGGTCGACGAGGGCGGGAGACGTCCACCTGGTGGAGGAGGAGAGGTCGGTGTCGGGCGCACACCTGTCGGAGGAGGCGGAGGCCCATCCGACCACTACACCGGCCCATCTGACCATGGCACCGGTCGGGTCCGTGGGACCGCGGGCAGCATGGTTCCCACCAGCGGTCCCGCCACCCTGATCCGCCAGGGGAGACTCGCCGCGTTCCTGGACGAGCTGGGGTGGTGACCGTGCCCGCCCTCCGACTCCTGGTCCGCAGGAACCTCCGCAAGCGTCCGGGACAGGTCGTGGCGATGGTGCTGCTCACCCTGCTGGCCGCGGTGCCCATGAACCTGGGGTTCATGATGGCTGTCCGGTACCCAGCCCTGGTGCAGGAACGCCTGGACGCTGTCTCGGCGGAGGACGCGGTGGTGATGGTCTCCGATTCTGTCGCCACCTTCGGCACCGCCGCCGCCGACACCGCAACCCGGGCCTTCGCCGACGCCGTCGCCGCCGACCCCTCATTCACCATCGTCGAGCGCCAGAGCGTGCTCACCGGAATGGTCGCGCACCACTTCGGTGGGACCGACGCCACCTCGGCCGTCGCCCTCGTGGACCTCGACAACCCGCCCGGACTCGGCGGGTGGAGCATCGTGGAGGAACGGGCCACCCACGTGGAGGACCCCGTCTACGCCCCCTACATCTACAGGACAGGAGGCGGCTACGAACTCGGGGACCCGATCACCTTCACCTCCCCGCACGGCTCGCTCACCTTCCACATCCAGGGGTTCCTGGAAGAACCGACCATGGGCATGACCACCATGGGGATGGTCGGCTTCGCCGTGCCCGGTTCGGCCTTCGCGGACCTCCAGAGCTCCCAGCAGGTACTCACCCCAGCGGAGTTGGTCAAGGTGCGTGGGGCTGACGACGTGGACGCGGTGCGGGCCCTGACCACGGCCGTGGGCCAATGGAACAGCGAGCACCCGGACGCGCAGGTGGAGTCGCTGTGGGACATGGGGCGCACCCTCATCTCCCAGGGTGCCCTGACGGGGGCGAGGATCTTCGCTGCCGCCCTGGTCCTCTTCGCGCTCATCATCATCGGCGTCGCCGCAGCCGTGGCACGCTTCCTGGTGGGCAACGCCATCAACTCCGACATGCGCAACCTCGGGGTGATGTCGGCCCTGGGTTTCACCAGCTCCCAGGTGGTGCGTCAGCTGTGGGTCGTCTTCACGACCTGCGCGGTGCTGGGGGCCTCGGCCGGTGTTGCACTCTCCCACCTCCTTGCCCCCGTACTGGCCACCGCGCTCAGTGACCAGACGGGACTCATGTGGCACCCGGGCTTCGACGCCTGGGCTCTCGTCACCACCGTCGGCCTGCTCGCCCTGGTCGTCACGCTGACGGCGGTCGCTGCCGGTTCACGCATCCGCCGCATGTCCACCCTGACGGCACTGCGCGGGGGAGCAGCCACCCACGTCTTCACCCGGGACCCCCTTCCCCTGTCCACCACCCGCGGTCCGACGAACCTGGTGCTGGGCGTGAAGACCGGCCTGCAGCACCTGCCCCAGGCGGTGATGGTCACGGGCACGATGGTGGTGGTCGCCATGATGTCCGTCCTGGGTCTGAGTCTGTCCACCAACGTCCTGGGCAACCCCGACCAGTTCACCCGGATGCTGGTGGGGGACCTGCCCGACGCGACGGTCCAGGCCACGGATTCCGATGCCGCCGAGCGACTTGTCGCCGAGATCTCCGCGCTGCCCGGGGTCGAGCAGGCCTTCCGGGCCGAACTCACCGGCCTGGAGGTCAACGGCATCGCCACCTCGGTCTTCATCGCCGACGACTTCTCGGCCGTGAGCGACGACTCCGTGTACGCGGGGCGCCTGCCCCTGCACGCCAATGAGGTCGCCCTCGGTTCCACCATGGCCACCGAGCTCGACACCGCGATGGGCCAGGAGGTCACCCTGGACCTCAACGGGGGTTCCGCGACCTACCTGGTCACCGGTATCACCTCCACTGCCCGGGGGTTGGGGCGCAGCGTGGATCTGACCACCGACGGGATGCGCGCAGCGCTCCCCGGCTATCCGGCGCGGGTGGTGTCCCTCAAGGTCCAGGACCACTCCGGCATCGACGCACTGCTCACCCGGATCTCGCAGGACCACCCCGACCAGGTGGCCTCCACCGCCAACCAGTACGCCAGCGTGTCCACACAGGTCTCCGGCTACCACTCGATGGTCTCGGCGCTGTCGGTGATCATCGTGGTCTCCATGGGCCTCGTGGTGACGTTGGTGGTCGGGCTCGTGGTGGCGACGATGGTCGTCCAGTCCCGGCGCCGCGTGGGGATCCTCAAGGCCATCGGCTACACCACCCGGGACCTCAGCACCCAGATGCTGGCAGTCCACGTGCCCTGGGTTGCGCTCGGGGCGCTCGTGGGCGGCGGACTGGGTCTGGTGGCGCAGGATCCGATCCTGTCCTGGGCCCTCTCGACCACGGGTCTCATGCGCTCGGACTTCCCCCTCGATGCTGCCCACCCCTTGTGGGTGGCGCTGTCCGCCGTCGCGCTCGCGGCCGCTGTCACGTGGTCGGCCTCGCGTGGGCTCGCTCGGGTCCCGGCGCGCGCTCTGGTCACCGAGGAGTGAGCGTCTCGTTCACGAGGGCGACCCCGCCCCGCCTCCCAGCCGCAGCCCATCGAGTCCTGACGGAGTGCCGCTCGCGACCTGCGTCACGACAGCCGCTACCCTGAACAGCAGACCAGAGGCATGATCCGCAGCCAGAGCTGCCGTGGGTCCGTGCCCGCGGGTGGTCGGCCGGCGCGCCAGACCACCTGCCCCACGCCCCACCGAAAGGATCCCCATGATCGAGGTCATCGACATGACCAAGCGCTACGGCCCGAAGACGGCGGTGGACGATGTGAGCTTCACCGTCCAGTCCGGGAAGGTCACCGGCTTCCTCGGCCCCAACGGCGCAGGCAAGTCCACCACGATGCGCGTCATCATGGGCCTGGACGCCGCGAGCTCCGGCCGGGCGCTCATCCACGGCAAGCCCTACTCCGCACTCGCCTCGCCGCTGACCACGGTGGGTGCACTGCTGGACGCCAAGGGTGTCCACAAGGGGCGCAGTGCACGCAACCACCTCCTCGCCCTCGCAGCCACGCACCGCATCCCTCGTTCCCGCGTGGAGGAGGTGATCGGTCTGACCGGTCTGGAGTCGGTGGCCGGCAAACGGGTCGGCGGGTTCTCCCTGGGCATGGGGCAGCGTCTGGGCATTGCCGCCGCCCTGCTGGGTGACCCGGAGATCCTCATCCTGGACGAGCCCGTCAACGGCCTGGACCCAGAGGGTGTCGTGTGGGTCCGCAACCTCGCGCGTTCCTTCGCCGCTGAGGGGCGCACCGTCTTCCTCTCCAGCCACCTCATGAGCGAGGTCGCCCAGACCGCCGACCACGTGGTGGTCATCGGGCGGGGTCGCATCATCGCTGACGCGCCACTCGACACCATCCTCAACGGTGTCACCCGGCACGGGGTCAGGGTCCGCAGCCCCCGCATGGGGGAGCTCGCGGCCGCCCTCGTCCGCCGCGGGTGGCAGGTCAGCCCCCTGCCCGACGGTGCCGGACAGGTCGTGGGTGCCACCAGTGAGCAGGTCGGGGAGGCCGCCGCGCAGGACGGGTTCACGTTGTACGAGCTCACGCCGCAGGCCACCACCCTGGAGGAGGCCTACATGGAACTCACCCACGACTCCATCGAGTACCGCACCGCAGCCACCCAGGAAGGGGACGCGCGATGAGCGACGCCACCAACCCGCACCCCGTGACTCCGTCATCCGCCGCCCCGACAGGTGATGGTCCGAACGCATCCGGTCCGACCGGTGTCGGTCCGGCGGGCTCTGCTCCGACGGGTTCTGCTCCGACCGGTTCTGCTCCGACGGGTTCTGCTCCGGCGGGTTCTGCTCCGACCGGCCCCACGCCGAGCTCCGCCACCCCACAACGTTCCCGCGCTGCCCTGGCCGAGCGCCACCGCCCCCACTACCGCCTCACCCCGGTGGGCGTGGTGCGCAGCGAGTGGATCAAGACATTGGGCCTGCGCTCGACGTGGTGGACATTGGGGGTGACCGTCC